>DATLOW010000273.1:0-7928 GCA_035536055.1 Paraburkholderia sp.
CACGCGCCGACCGCCAGAATGCCCAGGTACGCGGACACCTGCGCCCAGTTCATTACGCCATCGAGATTGAACATGCCCGAGTGGCCCGCGCCGATCGCAAACACGATAAACACCAGCACGGTGCCGGAAATCGCGGCGAACTCCGGACGGTTCAGCAGATGGCCGAACCACGATTCCTTGCGGATGCGCTCATCCGGATGCGCCGCTGCCGGCTGCGCAGCGGCCGCGGGTTCGCCGTTGTTCGACGGTTCCGCGGTATGCGAGGGAAAGTGTTTGCCGGCTACGCCCATGATGTCTCCTTGATGCCCGGCTCAACTGCGCACCGCGAGGGGTTCGGTGCGCAACCAGCCGGTTGAATGCGCCGCGCAACACGCGGTCTGGAGCTGGCGATGCGGCGGCGACGGGCGGAGCGAGGTCCACCGGTGCCGCGCAGGCAGCGCGTCCGGTACCGCTACGGCTTGGCTAACAGAAAGTCGGCTTAGCGGTACTGGCCCGCGTATTTGACGACCTTGTCGAGATTTTCCCTGGTGATGAAGCCTGGGCCCGAACGGATGTCCTTCGGCCCATACGACGGTTCGAGACCGTAGGTTTCGAGGCGTGCCTTGAACTTCGGGTTCGCCTGCAGGATCTGGCGGATCTTGACCGGATCGGTGGTGTGCTCTTTCTTCGCGATCGCCAGCACGGCGACCGGGATATAGCCTTGCAGATAGGGCTGCTGGTCGATCGCGAACTTGATCGTGCCGGCCTGGATCGCCTTGGCGATGTCGTCGGAGAAATCGAAGGTGCAGAAGTAGATCTTATTTTCGAGACCCATCTGCTGCACGGCCTTCAGCGTCGCCGCGGCGGGTACCGGGCCGAGCGTCAGAATCGCGCCGGTGTTCGGGTGATTGCGCAGATACGCGCTGACCTTCGACTGGATTTCGGTCGGGTCCTGGCCCGAGTCGATCGTCGACGTCTTGTAGTTGGCGCCGATCGCTTCGGCAAAACCGCGGCAACGGTCGAACGAGACTGCGTTGGTCGCAATGTGGTTCACGCACAGGAACGACTTCACGCCGGCGGCCTTGGCTTTTTCGCCGGCGGCCTTGCCCGCCACATATTCAGGCTGGCCGACGTGCATGATTGCGCCCAACTGCTGGCTCTGCTCCTCGGTGCCCGAGTTGATCGTGACGAGTGGAATCTTCTTCGCGGTGACCTTGCCGATCGAGCTCTTCAGCACGTCGTAATCGGCGATCGTGGTGATCACGCCATCGTAGTTGCGCGCAGCCGATTGCTCGATCAGCCGCGACATGTCCGCGATGTCGCCGTTCGGTGGATTGCGGTAGTCGGTTTCGACGTTGAAATCTTCGTCGGCCTGCTTGATGGCGTTCTTGATCGTGTTCCACCACGAGTCGGAATCCGGCGCGTGGCTGATCAGCACAAAGTGCGCGTCGGCCGCCTGGGCGGGCGATGCCGCGGCAAAACCCAGCGACAGCGACAGCGCTGCAAAAAGCGCCGATAGCGAACCCTTGCTCTTGCAAAGTTTCATTGTCTCCACCTTTCTCGGTCTGTTCGTTTTTGAGGGGAGCGTATGGGGGCACGCAGCGGCGGCACCGCCAGGCTTGCACGCAGGTGACCGACCGCGCACACCATCGCTCACGACCAAGAGTAGGCCAACTTCGAAGCGCGTGCAATGGAAATTTCATGAAAAATAAAAATGGAAAATTCATTCCATTCGACTGGCGCGCTACCTATAATCGGCAGCGTCGGCGCAGCGTGCGCAGGCGCTTGCAACGCGGTTTTTGCGCCGCAATACAGCACGGAAGGACGAGCCATGGGCGAGCCAAACACAGAAGAACTGCCGAGCGTCGATGAATTGATGCAGCGCATCGCGGACAACTACGAATCGTTGCCGCGCCAGTTGAAAAGCGTCGCCACCTATATCGAGCAGAACCGCGGCAGCGTGATGGTCGATCGCACCAGCGATATCGCCGCGAGCTGCGGGGTGCATCCGTCGGCGGTGGTGCGCTTTGCGCAGCGCTTCGGCTTTTCGGGTTTCTCCGATCTGCAGGCGGTGTTTCGACAGGCTTACACGGGCCAGGGCGGTACCGCGCAGAGTTATCAGCAACGCATCCGCAAGCTGATCGACGAGAAGCCGGGCCGCGTGTCCGGCGGCACGGTGGCGCGCGAATTCATTGCCGCGTGCCGCAGCGGTCTGGACGAACTCGAAGGCTCGCTCGACGACGAGCAGTTCGAGGCCGCCGTCAAGATGCTGCAGCAGGCCGACAACATCTATGTGATCGGCGTGCGGCGTTCGTTTCCGGTGGCGAGCTACATCGTGTATGCGCTGCAGCACACGCCCAAGCGCGTGCATCTGGTGTCGGGTTTCGGTGGCATGTATCGCGAACAGATTCGCAGCGTGAAGAAGGGCGACGTGGTGATCGCAATCAGCTTCGCGCCCTACGGCAAGGAAACGCAGTACTGCCTGCGCGTCGCGCATCATCACCAGGCCAAAACGCTGGTGATCAGCGACAGCCAGCTATCGCCGCTCGCCCGTTATGCGAGCGCGCAACTGTATGTGAAAGAGGGCAGCGCGTTCGCATTCCGCTCGCTGACCAGCACGATCTGCCTGTGCCAGGCGCTGTTTATCGCGCTTGCGTACAAGCTCGAATTGAACGTCGAAGAATCGAAAGACACTGGAGGATACGATGACTAAGGCAGCAGACAAGACCATCGATGTGGCCGTGTTCGGCGCGGGGCGCATCGGCAAGATTCATGCGGCGAACCTCGCGCGGCAACCGGGCGTGCGGCTCAAGTATGTGGTCGACGTGAATCGCGAGGCGGCCGCGGCGCTGGCCGAACAGCACGGCGCGCAGGTGGCGGACGTGGACGGCGCAATCGGCGATGCAGCGATTGGCGCGACGGTGATCTGCTCGAGCACCGATACGCATGCCGATCTGATTCTGAAGTCGGCGGCGCAGAAGAAACACGTGTTCTGCGAAAAACCGGTGGACCTGACGATCGAACGGGCCCGCGCGTGCGCCGATGCGGTGGCGCAGGCCGGCGTAGTTTGCATGATTGGTTTTCAGCGGCGCTTCGATCCGACCTTCTCGGCAGTGAAGGCGCGCATCGATGCCGGCGAAATCGGCACGCCGGAAATGCTGGTGGTGACGAGCCGCGATCCGGGCGCGCCGCCGGTCGAGTACATCAAGCACTCGGGCGGCATCTTCAAGGACATGCTGATCCACGACTTCGATATCTTCCGCTGGATTCTCGACGACGAAGCCGACACGCTGCACGCGACCGGCAGCTGCCTGAGCGATCCGGCGATCGCGGATGCCGGCGACATCGATTCGACCGCGGTGACGATCCGCACGAAGCGCGGGCGGTTGTGCCAGATCAATACCGCGCGCCGCGCCGCGTATGGCTACGACCAGCGCTTTGAAGTGCTGGGCAGCGACGGCATGCTGCAGGCGGGCAACGTGCGGCCGACCGAAGTGGTCGCGTATTCGAAGCAGGCGGTATCGAGCGACGTGCCGGAAGCGTTCTTCCTCGAACGCTATCGCGCCGCGTATGCGCATGAGATCGCGCATTTCTTTGAAGCCGTGACGCAAGGCAAACCGGTACGCACCACGGTGGCCGACGGCCTGAAGGCACTCGAACTCGCGGAAGCGGCTACCCGTTCGTGGCGCGAAGGCCGCGCGGTGAAGCTCGGCGAGGGCGCCTGAATGGCTGCTTCCACTTCGTCGGCCGGCTCGCCGTTGCGCATCGGCGTGGTCGGTCTGGGGCGTCTTGGCAAGCGCCATGCGCAAAATCTCGCGTACCGCGTGCCGGGTGCGGTGCTCGCCGCCGTGTGCAGCCCGCTCGACGACGAACTCGCATGGGCGCGCGAAGCTTTGCCCGCCGCACCGCGCGCGTATCGCGACTATGCCGCGTTGCTCGGCGATCGCGACGTCGATGCGGTGTGGCTGGTCACGCCTTCATCGTTGCACGCGCAACAGATCGTCGATGCGCTGCACGCCGGCAAGCACGTGTTCTGCGAGAAGCCTTTGTCGCTCGATATCGCCGAATGCGAGCGCGTGATCGCCGAAGCGCAGCGCACGCCGCATCTGCAGGCCACCATCGGCTTTATGCGCCGCTTCGATCCGAGCTATCGCGACGCTTACCAGCGGATTCAGGCCGGCGGCATCGGCCGGCCGTTTATGGTGCGCTCGCAGACCTGCGATCAGAACGATCCGGAGGGCTTCTTCGTGCGCTTTGCGCCGACTTCGGGCGGCATCTTTCTCGACTGCACGGTGCACGATATCGACGTCGCGCGCTGGCTGCTCGGCAAGCCGAAGGCGAAGCGCGTGTATGCGGCCGGCACGGTCGCGTTGCATGAAGGCCTGCGCGAATCCGGCGACGTCGACAACGGCGTGGCGATCTGCGAGTTCGAAGGCGGACAGCTGGCGATGTTCTACGCATCGCGCACGATGGCGCATGGCAACGACACCGGCAGCGAGGTGATCGGCACCGCGGGTGCGCTGGCGGTGGGGCGCGTGCCGCGCTTGAACCGCGTCGAGATCATGGACGCGCATGGCGTGCGCAACGAATGCACGCCGACCTTCTTCGACCGTTTCGAGGATGCGTTTCTTTATGAAGCGCAGGCGTTCGTGGCGGCGGTTCGCGCTGGCACAAGCGGCGGCGAGCAGGCCGGTGCCACCCTTGCGGATGCGCTGGAAGCGACGCGCATCGGCAGCGCGCTGCGGCGCTCGCTCGAGACGGGGCAGGCGGTAACGTTGTGAAGGCGGGTGCCGCGCGGCGCGGCGGGTTCATTAATGCGGGCATCGACACGGCCGCAGTGGCCGCAGTGGCCGCAGCGGCTGCGGTGCGCTCGCAGCCGCCCCAAAGGCGCCGAAGCACGCCGAAACACCGCCTGCGGTAGAATTTGACCCTCTGCACGGCGTCTTGCCGTGACGCCTCACCCGGAAGGTCCTCGTCGATGGAAACTCAGATTCACAAGGAAGTCGATGCACGCGGGCTGAACTGCCCGCTGCCGATCCTGCGTGCAAAGAAAGCGCTCGCCGATATGGAAAGCGGCCAGATCCTGAAGGTGCTCGCCACCGATCCCGGTTCGCAGCGCGATTTCGCCGCGTTCGCGAAGCAGACCGGCAACGGCATCGTCGAAGCCACCACGCAGGACAAGACTTTCGTTTTTCTGATTCGCCGGCGCTGAATCCGCGCGTGCGAGTGGCAGCAGGCACCGTCGGTGCCGTCCGTGCCACCAACAACACGCAACGCGGCGAACGCAGCGCGACTTAACGTACGCTGAAACACAAAGGCGCTGTGCCTGCACGAGCAGACACAGCGCCTTTTTCATCTTTGCCGCCGCCGGCTCCGACCGGTCGCAGCCACACCGGAGCAGCAGCGAGCGCGTCGCTCAACCGAGCTTAGCCTTCCAGCACCGGCGAGCGCGTCCGCAGATACGCTTCGAATTCCTGCGCCACTTCCGGATGACGCAGCGCGAATTCCACCGTCGCCTTCAGATACCCGAGCTTGCTGCCGCAATCGAAGCGCGTGCCGTGATACTTGTACGCGAGCACCTGTTCGTCGTTCAGCAGCGATTGAATCGCATCGGTCAGCTGCAGCTCGCCGCCTGCGCCCGGCTTCAACGCGCGGATATGTTCGAAAATGCGCGGCTTCAGCACATACCGGCCGACCACGCCGAGGTTCGACGGCGCATCTTCCGGTGCCGGCTTTTCGACGATGCCCGACATCTTGATGATCGCGTCTTCCCACTCCTTGCCGTCGACGATACCGTACGACTTGGTTTCGTCGCGCGGGATCTCTTCGACGCCGATCACCGAGCTGTGATAGTGGTCGAACACCTCGATCATCTGCTGCATTACCGGCGGCGTGCCGTACAGCAGGTCGTCGGCGAGAATCACGGCGAACGGGTTGTCGCCCACCAGCTTCTCGGCGCACAGCACTGCGTGGCCGAGACCGAGCGCCTCCGGCTGGCGCACGTAGAAGCAGTCGACATGGCTCGGCTTGATGCTGCGCACCAGCTCGAGCAGCTTGTCCTTGCCGCGCGCTTCGAGCTCAGCCTCGATCTCATACGATTTGTCGAAGTGGTCTTCGATCGCGCGCTTGCTGCGACCCGTGACGAAGATCATTTCGGTGATGCCGGCTGCCATCGCTTCTTCCACCGCGTACTGGATCAGCGGCTTGTCGACGATCGGCAGCATTTCCTTCGGACTGGCTTTGGTCGCAGGGAGGAACCGGGTGCCAAGACCTGCGACCGGAAAGACAGCTTTTGTAACTTTTAGCATGCGATTACCCCTGGGTCCTCTGGTTGGTTAGCCTTGCCGCGAAGCCGCGTCGCGTTATCCGAACGGCAGTTGAACCACTGCCGTGGTGCGAACAACGCGCGCGGTGCGCGGCGTGGCGTCCTATCAGGCCGGCAGGCGCGTGAGTTGCGCCGAAAGCTTGTCGATAGCGGTCCGGTATTCTGCCAGCCTTTTCTGCTCCTGCTCAACCACGGCGGCGGGCGCCTTTGCAACAAAGCTCTCGTTCTGGAGCTTGGCGTTACATTTCGACACTTCCGCGTTCAGTCTCGCAATCTCTTTTGACAGACGTTCGCGCTCGGCGGCCACATCGATTTCCACCTTCAGCACGAGCTTGTCGTTTCCAACGATAGCAATCGGCGCGCCATGTGCTTCTGCGTCAAGCGCGGCTTCGTCGGCCAGCACGCGTACTTCCGACAGACGCGCCAGCGCCTGCGCGTACGGCGCGAACGTATGCAGCCGTTCGGCGTTGCCCGCCGCGAGCAGCGGCACTTTGGTGGCCGGCGACAGATTCATCTCGCCGCGCAGGTTGCGGCATGCGTCGATGACTGCCTTCAGGTCGGCTGCCCATTGCTCAGCTGCTTCGTCGATCTTCTTCGGCTCCGCGACGGGGTAGCGCTGCACCATGATCGACGCTTCGCCGGGTGCGGCGCCCTGCGGATAAGCGTCGGTCAGCGGCGCCACCTTTTGCCACAGTGCTTCGGTAATGAACGGAATCACCGGGTGCGCGAGGCGCAACACCGTTTCCAGCACGCGCAGCAGCGTGCGGCGCGTGGCGCGCTGCTGTTCGGGCGTGCCGGTCTGGATTTGCACCTTCGCCAGCTCGACGTACCAGTCACAGTATTCGTCCCACACGAACTTATATAGGGCATTTGCCACATTGTCGAAACGATAGTCGGCAAAGCCCTTCGCGACTTCCGCCTCGACCCGCTGCAGCAGCGACACGATCCAGCGGTCTGCCTGCGAGAAATCCGTATAGCCGCCCGGGCCGCAATCGCCGGGCTGACAGTCGCCCGGTTTGCTGAAGCCGCAGTCGTGGCCTTCGCAGTTCATCAGCACGAAGCGCGTGGCGTTCCACAGCTTGTTGCAGAAGTTGCGGTAGCCCTCGCAGCGCGCGAGGTCGAAGTTGACGTTGCGGCCAAGCGTGGCCATCGAGGCCATTGTGAAGCGCAGCGCGTCGGTGCCGAACGCCGGAATGCCGTCCGGATATTCCTTGCGGGTTTTCTTCTCGATGGTCGCGGCGTTCTTCGGGTTCATCAGGCCCGTGGTGCGCTTTTTCACCAGCGTTTCGAGTTCGATGCCGTCGACGATATCGAGCGGGTCGAGCGTATTGCCCTTGCTCTTCGACATCTTCTGGCCTTCGTGGTCGCGCACGAGGCCGTGCACGTACACGGTGTCGAACGGCACCTTGCCGGTGAAGTGGGTGGTCATCATGACCATCCGCGCGACCCAGAAGAAGATGATGTCGAAGCCGGTCACCAGTACCGACGACGGCAGGAAAGCCCGCAGTTCGGGCGTCTCGTTCGGCCAGCCGAGCGACGAGAACGGCACCAGCGCCGACGAGAACCACGTGTCGAGCACGTCGTTGTCGCGCTTGAGCGCGCCGCTATAGCCTTGCGCATCGGC
>DATLOW010000274.1:0-33553 GCA_035536055.1 Paraburkholderia sp.
CGAATTTTCGATCAACCTGATTCCGCACACGGTGCAGGTGACGACGCTGCGGCATCTGAAGGAAGGCTCGCAGGTTAATCTCGAGATCGATTTGATT
Source organism: Paraburkholderia sp. (assembly GCA_035536055.1). Taxonomy (GTDB): domain Bacteria; phylum Pseudomonadota; class Gammaproteobacteria; order Burkholderiales; family Burkholderiaceae; genus Paraburkholderia. Next base: position 98 of record DATLOW010000274.1, read on the forward strand.
GCGCGGTATGTGGAGCGGATGCTCTCCACGTCTCAGGACGGCGATAAGCCGTCGAAGTAACGGAATCTGAACAAAACGCATCGTGCGGCGGACGGTGTATCTGACAGTACACCGTCGATCCTTGCTCTACGCGCCCTTCGCAAACGCCGGATTCTCGGCCACGATCTTCACCAGAAAATCCATCACCGCCCGTATCGGCGGCACACGCCGCAAATCGCGATGCACACCCATCCAGATGTCCCGTGAAAACGGCTCGACGTCATGTGCAACGCGCTGCAGCTTCGCATCGTCCTCGGCCAGAAAATGAGGCAGCGCCGCCACGCCCGCGCCTGCTCGCGCCGCCGCCAGATGTCCGTTGATATCGCTGATCTCGCAGGCAATCGCCCTCTCCCCCGCCAGACCTAGCAACCATTTGTGCTGCGGTACGCTTGCAAAGCCCGCGTCATACGCGATGAACTCCCACGCCGACGGATCGTGCAGATGCGGATAGTCCCGGCTCGCGTATAACCCGAAGGACACGCTCCCCAGCTTGCGCACTACGCTACTGGGTTCCTCGGGCCGAAACAGTCTGACAACAATATCGGCCTCCCTTCGGCTCAGCGAAACCGGCCGTATATCGCTGGACACGGACAGTTGTACATCGGGATTCGCACGGCGAAATTCGGCCAGATGTTTGACCAGAAAATTCGTCACCAGAATCGGCGGGATGCTCAAGGTGACCTTGCCGCTCAGCGGCGCACGGCTTGCATCGAGCAATCGCTCGACCGCATACGCATCCTCTTCCATCGCTTGCGCCAGCTCGAACACGCGCTGGCCGACCGGCGTGAGCCGACAGGCCCTGGGCTGTCGTTCGACCAGACGTACCCTGACTTCGTCTTCGAGTGCGCTCAAACGGCGGCTAACGGTCGCATGATCGACCTTGAGGCTGCGCGCGGCGCCCGACAAGGTGCCAATTCGAGCGACGGCGAGGAAATGACGAATATTTTCCCAATCGAACATCGGTGCATTTTCTCAAGGATGGTTTGCGCATTTGGGGAATATTCGCACAGGTGCAGGCGGCTTAACATCGGAGCGACTTCAGCCAATAGGGTCTATTTCCGATGCGCACGTCTCTGCGCCGCGCTCTACGTCGTACCTTCACCGACACTTTGCTTCCAGGCGGATTGCTGTCGGTCGTTCTTCTCGCTGCCGTAGCAAAAGCAGCGCTCGTGACGGGTCTGCTGTACATGCTATTCCCCGAACTTGCCGCGCTGAGCTATGACGTCTTCACGCGGCCAGCGGGCGCGTGGGCACGCTCGCCCCTGCTGCTAGCCGCCACGCCCGCAATGACTGCAGCGATGGGCACCGCGCTGACGCAGGCAATGGCCTACAACGTTTGGTCTGTAACGCTTACGATCGCCAGCGCGATCGCGATCGTGCGGGTGATGCGTTCACCCGTCGTGCCCGCAGTTTCCGCGGCATTTTTGCCACTTGTGTTCGGTATCGCGAGCTGGTGGTATCCGATCTCGATCACCGCTGTGATGTCCGTTCTCGGCGTTGCGTCAGCGCTCTACGGCTGGATCTCGGGCGCGCGCGATGTTGGCCGGACACCCCCGCCTGACGTCCCCGCACAAGCCGACCAAATGGAGCCCGCACCTCGCCTCAAGTTGTGGCCGTTCGCTTTCGCAGCCTTTCTTCTGCTGATGTATGGCCTCGCCAGCGTCACCGGGCTTCGGCTGATTCTGTTTCCTCCGCTGGTCGTGATCGCATTCGAGATGTTCTCTCGCGTGCATCGCGGTCCGTGGACGAAGCGCCCTTTCGCCATGCCGCTGGTCTGCACGATCGCTGCGGCCATAGGGCTCGCCGCGCTCGCGACGTTCGGCGCCGGCCCGCTGTCGGTCGCTTTTTCGCTGCTGGCCAGCATTGCGATGTTGCGCGTGATGCGACTGCACTTCCCACCCGCGCTGACGATAGGCCTGCTGCCGCAAATCATGCCGCACGCCGACCGGAGTTTCGTGCTGGCAGTCGCGCTGGGTTCGACCGCGCTTGCCAGTGCGTTTCTGCTTGCGCGTCCCGTGTTGCTCAACCAGCTCGGCGCGACTTCTCAACCCACGTCCCTTTAAAAGGAGATCCTCATGCCTCGCCTCCATACTGTCGCAGTGGCCGAAGCCACAGGCCACGCTGCCGAACTGTTCGGCGCAGTCAAAAAAGCCGTCGGCAAAGTTCCGAACTCGTATGTCGGCATCGGTAGCAATAGCCCCGTCGCACTCGAAGCCGTGTTGAATCTCGAGGCTTCGCTGAAGAAGAGCAGCCTGAGTGCGCGTGATATCGAAGTCGTCAAACTCGTTGTCAGCGAGACGACCGGCTGCGACTATTGTCTTGCCGCGCACACGCTGATGGGAAAGAAGATTGGCCTGAGCCGCGAAGCGATTCTCGCGCTGCGCCATGCCGAGCCGTCGGGCGATGCACGCGATGACGCATTGGCCAGATTCGTGCTGTACCTGCTGAACACCAGCGGTACGGTGCCGGCCGCTGAAGTGGCAGTAGTGAGGCAAGCAGGCATCACCGATGCGCAACTCGTCGATGTGACGATGGCCGTAGCCAGCATCGCATTCACGAATCTGTTCAATCGCATCAACGACACAACACTCGACTTCCCTGCTGCGGATTGACGCGCACCGCGACGCGTGCGCGCAGTCAGCAGATGCCGCTTTGTGATCCGAAAAATCACCTGGCGCAGCGATTCGCTGTCGAACTCTCACAACGGTAATGAAACCGGAATAAGGCCCGAACACAGCGTGTTGTCGAATGCGTATCGGCATCAGCACGATACGCAACCGACATTCAACACCTGATGAGGGCTTGCCATGAATCGCCGTTCACTTCTTTGCCTCGGCTGCGCCGCATTCGCACTGCCGGCACTGACCGCCGCACTCACCCCGCTGTCTGCGGCCGCAGCCACCGATATGCCGGTCTCCGACGCGGACCGCGCCTTCGTCGCGATGGTCTCGCAAGGCGGCATGTTCGAAGTCGAGGCAAGCAAGGTCGCGACGGAAAAAGCCGCGCGCCAGGACATCACCGATATCGGCTTTACCGAGGTCCACGATCATCAGCTGGTCGGCGCGAAGCTGTTGTCGATTGCCGCCGCGGCAGGCATCCATGTCGACACGACGCTCAACGCCGACTTCACGAAGCGTCTGGAGCGGCTGCGCGGCCTGTCCGGCAAAGCGTTCGACAACGCGTACATCGAGGAGATGGACACCATCCACGCAGCGGACGGTGCAGCCTTTGCAAAAGAAGCGGAATCCGGCAGCCATCCGGCGCTGCGCGCATTCGCGGCCGAAACGGTGCTGATCGTCAGGCGCCATCAAGGCTCGCTGCACGCGCTGCCACTCGAAACCGTCTAACACCGCCATACCGCCGCACATCATGCAACGCGCATCGAGCTACCGCGATAAAGCAGCTCGGCGCGTCTCTTTCGCACGACACAATTCGCCGGCGGAAATGCGCAATTCGATGCAACGCGAATGTTTCCTCCGGCGACTGACCGCCGATTTCCGATCGATCGCAGCTGGGCCCACAGGGCCCGCACTTCGCGCCGCATTGGCTTCGCGATCCTGATCAACCGCCTCCCTGTTGCCCCCACATTTTCGTAAATCCGCCGAAAGCACGTGGACAGCAAATCTGCTTCGCATTTGCGACACCCCATCCATCATCGGCGACAGCCGCGTCAAAGTTGAGCAAGGGCTATCAACCTGGACAGGATGGGGATGACACGCTTCACATTTATCTCGGGGTGACGTTTCCGCAGTGCAGTTGCACCGTCAAACAACGACAAGCAGAGACGTCATGCCACCCGTCAACTACGCCCATACGCTCCGTTGCACTCCGTTGCTACAGGGACTGCCGGAAAAGCTGTTGCTGCATATCGAGGACCATCTCACGCCGTGGCCGGCTCACCGTAACCGTCTTTTGTTCTTCAAGGGCGACCCGGAAAACTTCGTGGCCTTCGTGCATCGCGGCCATATCTATCACACGCTGCACGAGCCGGGCGGGCGCGAGATCATCCTCGACTACACGCTGGCGGACGGCCTCGTCGGCGAAAGCGCGCTGCTGCATCAGCGCCGGCGCAGCTTCAATGCGCAGCTGAGTCCCGATTGCCAGGTGTCGCTGCTGCACGCGCAGCACTTCGCCGAGCTTCAGGCCGAACCGCTGTTCATGCTGCGCATTCAGCAACAGCTGTGCAGCCGGCTGCAGCAACTCAGCGATTTCGTCGAATCGGCGTGCCTGTACCGGCTCGAAGCGAGACTCGCCCGCCATCTGCTGACGCGGATGGAAGGCGCCGCGGATCATCCGGAGGTTCGGTTACCGGCTAACCAGAGCATCATGGCGGCCATGCTGAACGCCAGCCGGCCACGGCTCAATTCGCTGCTGCAGCAGTGGCAGCGCGATGGCCTGATCCGTCCGCAAGCCCACGTGCTGCGGATCGAGAATCCCGAGCGTTTGCGCCACATCGCCGCGGCACACTGACGCCCCGCACGGCGCCGCCGCATCGCGACACAGCGGCGGCGCGCCGTGCCGACGGCAATCCACGCGCTGCTGTTACGGGGGCAACTGCTTTCCTCATACCATTAGCCGGATTCTGCTGCTTCCACACCACGGGGAAGCAGACATGACCATCTCGACTCCCTCTAACGAGGCCACCTCCACCTCCGCCAATCAGTTCGATCACACGTGGAGAGAAATGCACGGCAAGCTGCGGCGCCGCGCCCGTCTTTTGTGCAAAGGCGACGCGTACAAGGCGGACGATCTGTTGTCCGATACCGCGTTGAAGGTTCACCTGTATCTGCTGCGCTCACCCGAGCGCGTCAAGAACCTGCCGGGCTTTTTCTTTCTCGTGCTGAATCACGCGTTTCTCGACCACGCGCGGCGCTGCGGACGCGAAGAACGCGTGATCGAACACCCCAGCGAATGGGACGACGATGCCGCCGACATGGTCGTCGACCATGCGCCGCCCGTCGAACATCAACTCGCGCTGAAGCAGCAATTCGCCCGCATGGAGCAGGCGCTCGCGACGCTCACGCCGCAGCAGCAGAGGCTGTTCGCTTTGAAGTTCGAAGAGGAACGGCCCTATCCGCAGATCGCTGCGGTGCTCGGCATCAACGAAACGCTCGCGCGCAAACGCGTCGAACTGCTGCGCAAGAAGCTGCGCCAGAAGCTCGACTGAGCGTCTTCACAAACGCGCCAGCCACGCGTCCGTAGTCACGAAGCACGAGCGCGGCGCAGCCTTGCGGGCTGCGCCCTTTTCTTAACCCCCATGCCGCACCGAAGGAGTCGTCATGGCAGACAACACCGCCGTCAACGGTCAGATCACCGATGCCGTCACCCAGACCAACGTCAAAGTCGTCGCGGAGGCCCCGGCCCAGGCGATTGCGTCGCTGTACCAGTTCGCCAGCCATTCGGCCGGCCTGTCGTTGCAAAACGCCGTGCACAGCCAGCAGGCGCTGAACCAGATTTCCAGCGCCGTCATTTCCAAGGCCGTGACGATGATCATGTCGGTCGGCGAGAAGAGTTGACGCCGCATGCCGAGGAGATGTGAACCATGAGCCTCAAAGACTTCTTCAGCAGCAAGCGCGCCGCTGCTAGCGATGCTTCAGGGGGTGCCGCGGCCGGCGAGCCGGCCGCGGGCGAAGCGGGCAATGGCGGCGCTGCCGGTTCGGGTGCGGCTGCTGCGGCGGCAGCACCCGCCGCAACTGGCACTGGCACCACCACCGGCACTGGCACCGGCGCCACCGGCACCACCGGCACCACCGGCACCGGCAGCACCGCTGCGCCCGCCAGCGCCAATGCCAACGCACCCACCAACGCAAGCACCAACGCCAACCCCACCACCCCAAACGCCACGCCGCCGGTCAGCCCGCTGTCCGGATTCACCGGCCAGATCCCGGCGGCGCCGACGGGCGGCAGCACCGACGCGCTCAACAGCCAGATCGTGCAATCCGTGCAGATGAGCAACAGCGAGACAGCCGCCTATGCCAGCAGCCAGATCGCCATCGCACCGAACATGATGATCACGCAGGCAAGCGGGCTGGTCGCGCAGTCCGCCGCGAACTACTTCGACGGTGCCAGCAAGCTCGCGCTCGCGAGCAAGAGCGTGTTGCTGAAGAACATGACCGAGAAGCTGGTGAAGGAGGACCTGAAGGGCGCAGCCGAGGATGCACTCGGCGTGCTGATCACCGACCTGCTGGTCGGCACCGCCGCAGCGGTCGCGGCGGCGGCCGGCGCGATCGAAGGCGAAGCCGCGCATTTTGCGCTGGATAAGATCGATCAAAGCATCAACAAATACAAATCGCTGGTCGACCGCTCCTGACTTTCGCCGCTCGCCCCGGTATCCACGATCCGACACGGCTGCCCGTTGCATGCAATCCGGGCAGTCGTGAGTTTTCCGAAGCACAAGGCCCGCCGATGCTGATCAAATTCATCTCTATGCCATCGAGTCTGCAATTCGCCGGCTGGGCAGGAATGGGCCTGCTGATGACGGCAGTCGGCTACGCGCTGGTGCGCAAGCTGATCCCGCCGCGCAGCACCCCTGCGCCGAACGGCGAGCTCGGCACCATCATGGCGGTGGTCGGTGTGTTCTTCGGCCTCGTTATCGCTACCATGCTCGCCCGCGCGGTCAATCATTTCGACGCATCGGTCGATACCGCGGCCCGCGAAGCCACCATCAGCGCGTCGCTGTACCGCGTCGCCGCGCAGGGTTCGCCGGAACTGGCGCAGCGTGTGCGGCCGCCGTTACGCCACTATCTGCAACACGTGATCCAGAATGAATGGCCGATGCAAAGCCGCGGGCTCGACGTCGACCCGCCCAGCCCGGAGCTCGCCGCAATCAGCCGCGCGCTCGGCGAGTTCCCGGTCGATTCGCCCAAACAGCTCGCCTACCTGAACCTGACGCAGCGTCAGCTCGACGACCTGTACGCCGCGCGCCATGCGCGGCTCGCCAACGGCGACATGACGATTCCTGGCGAGATCTGGGCCGTCGAACTGATCGGCGAAATGACGCTGATCATCTTCGGCTGGCTGATGGACATCCCGCACAAGCTGATGCATTTTCTGCTGGTGGCGGGCATCGCGATTTCGGTGTCGATCGTGCTGGCGGCGACGCTCGTCTACGACTCGCCGTTCTACGGCGACATCTCGGTGTCGAACCAGCCGTACCAGCAAGCGCTGCACGACATCGAAACGTCCGCGCTCGCCTTTTGAGCAACCCGGACGCGATGCGTGCTTCACGGCCGCCGCGCCGACACGTTCCTGTAATCGACCTCGTTGCAGCCTATCCGGACCGATCGAATTGCCATGTCCTTGCCCGACCCAGAGCCCCGCCCCAACCCATCGCGGCCGGGTATGCCGAGCAATTTGCTGGCGCTGGGCAAGAGCCCGATCCATCTGCTGTCTGCGCTGGTCACCGTGTCGGTGGACAAGCTGTGGGACAACCTGCTGCTCGAGATGGCAAAGACAATGCCGCTGCTGGAAAAGGAGCGCTTCTATCTGTACGTCGGCGTGCTGCTGCTGATCGTGACGACCGTCAGCACCGCGATGACGCAGTACAAGGTCGACAAGGACGGCTTGGGCGTCGCGTTCGCGAAGGGCCTCGCGATGGGCGTGCTGGCCGGCCTGCCGTATTCGTTCAGTTCCACCGAAATGGGCCTGCTGTTTATCGGCTGGTCCGGCATCAACGAATTGCAAAAGCCGCACAAGCAGCAGCAACAAGAGGCAGAGCAAGCGCAGGCGCAACAGCAGACTCAACCACAGTCACAAGCGCAGACACCGAATCAGCAACCTTCCGCCAACCCATAGGAGAACCTTCCGATGCGCAGCACTTTATCCGCCCTTTTCCGACGGCTAGCCGCAACCTTGCTGGCCACGTTCGCCGCCGGCGCAGTACAGGCCGCCAGCGCGCCACCGTTGCCGGCGCTCGGTGCCGACCCGGCGCAGACCACCGTGTCGGGCCTGTCTTCCGGCGCCTTCATGGCGAGCCAGTTCAGCGTCGCCTATTCGGCCAGCATCGCGGGCGCCGGCATCGTCGCAGGCGGCCCGTACTATTGCGCGGGACTCGGCGGCCTGAACGGCCCGCAGCGTTTTCTCATCACGGCCACGACGTTGTGCATGCAACCAGTCGGCCCGGGGCCGTCGGGCGCCGAAGCCTTCAAGGCCGCACAGCAATTCGCCAGCCAGGGCTTGATCGACCCGGTGGGCAACCTGAAGCGGCAGCGTCTGTACATTTTCACCGGCGCCGCAGACACGATCGTGCTGCCCAAGGTGGTGGTGCAGACGCGGGAGTTCTATCGCAACGCAGGGGTACCCGAAGCGCAGATCAGGTACATCGACACGATCAACGCCGGCCATGCGCTGATCACCGCGAACCGCTCGGACCTGGCATGCCCGGCCAACGCGCCACCGAATCTTAACAACTGCGGCTTCGTGCAATCGCAGGAGATCTTGCGGCAGCTGTACGGCCAGCTAAATGCGCCGGTCGGCAAGCTCGGCGGCGACCTCGTGGACTTCGACCAGACCGCGTTTAGCGGGAAAGGTTTTACGGGCCTGTCCGACGTCGGCCACGCCTACATTCCGGCGGCATGCCGCTCGGAAAGCTGCCGCGTCCACGTGGTGTTCCACGGCTGCAAGCAGCAGGACAGCGTGATCGGCGACCGCTTGTACACCACCACCGGCTACAACGAACTCGCGGACAGCAATCGCATCATCGTGCTCTACCCGCAGATCCGCGCCAATGCCGCGCGCAATCCGCAAGGCTGCTGGGACTTCTGGGGCTACAGCAGCGCGGACCCGACGCATCCGGACTTCTACATCAAAACCGCGCCGCAGATGGCTGCCATCGACGCGATGATCAAGCGTCTCACCGCGCCTCGCCAATAAAAGGACCCGCGATGAATACACCGTACATGGCAGCCGCACCCGGCGCCGACCATCTTGTGCAGCAATGGCCGTGGCTCGCCGGCAAGCTGATGCTGGCCCCGCTGCCGTCCGCCGCGGACTGGAAACAGACCATCGGAACCTACCTCGCAAGCCAGGAGGGCCTCAGCGAGCAGATGCAGGAAGCGAAGCAGCAGTGGTGGTCCGCGTACAGCGAACACACCGATATCGCCGGCTTTGTCGACTACTGGCGCCAATGCGGCGAGACCGCGCAGCAGTTGGGCAAACGGCTGATCGACTGGCAGATGCAGGCCGTTGCGCAATGGCAGCAACAGGGCTTCGCGCTGCTGCCGCAGTGGCTGAACGCGCGCGGCGACGAAGACCGGCTGCTGCTGTCCGCCGCCGCGCAACAGTCCGCCAGGAAGCAATGGGACGAGCAGACCGAAGCGCTGCTGCAATGGCTGAGCGGCATTTCGCCGGCGTTTTTGCAGTGTCTGCAGCAGTGGCTCGAAGCGGGCCCACAAAGCGCCGTTGCAACAGCAGCGGCGGGTTCCGCGTAACCCTATCGACGAAGGCAAGCAGGCCGCCTTCGTCGTCGCTATCCGCCAAGGAGAAACGTCATGCAAACCAATCGAGCCGGCCTGTCGTTGATCCGGCAATTCGAAGGGCTGCGCCTGATCGCCTATGTCGACGCGGTCGGCATCCTGACGATCGGCTATGGCCACACCGGGGCAGATGTGAAGTCCGGCCTCGTCATCACGCAGGCCCAGGCCGACCAGTTGCTGAGCGACGACCTCGCGCGCTTCGAAAGCGGCGTCGGCCGGCTCGTGACGGTGCCGCTGAACGGCAATCAGTTTTCGGCGCTGGTCAGCTTCAGCTACAACCTCGGGCTCGGCAATCTGCAGTCTTCGACGTTGCTGCGCCTGTTGAACCAGCACGACTACGACGCCGCCGCGCAGCAGTTCCCGAGATGGGACAAGGCAGGCGGGCGCCCGTTGCCGGGCCTGCTAAAGCGCAGGCAAGCCGAACAGGCGCTGTTCGAAACACCGGTCTACAGCTGAGCCTTCACAACCTCGTCTGCAGCAACGTTCTTGCAAACAGCCCGGCCGCCACCCATCGGCCGGGCTGTTTTCGCATCGACCACCACAGGAGAACCTGCCATGCAAGACGATCTGAACCAGCTGCACGACATCGCTTCGAAGCTGCTCAGCAGCCATCTGGCCACGTGGGCCGAATCGCTGACCCACACCTTCGCGCACGACGACAACCAGTACCTCGGCGTGCTGCATGCGCTGCTGTCGGTGCGCAGCGCGCTCGCGCCTTTCATCGGACAGCAGCAGGACGTACACCATGGCTGACGACGCGCTCAATCCCGCGCTGCGCCAGATCGCCGAGCAATACCTGAACCGGCCGCTCGACGCGCAGGAGGAAGCGCAGTTGCTGAAACTTCAGCAAGGCTTCCAGCAGGGACGGACAACACCCGCGGCCGGCGCGCTGAATGCCGTCGAGCAGGCGCGGCAACAGGCCCAGCTCGCGATCGGCCAGGGCCAGACGCAGGCGGCCTCCGGCGTGCGCGGCATCCTCGAATCGATTCAGGCCAGTTCCGCTCAGGCGCTGCAGGTCCAGCAGAAAGAGGAGCAGGCGATCCTGAAGCTGCTGGAGAGCTGCAAGAGCCTGTCCGACCTGCGTCCCGCCAGTCTGAATCCCGGACTGTCGGGTTTGCAGGCCGGCAACCAGCTGGCGCTTACGCAGATCGCCGAGCACCTCGCGAACCTCGCCAGACAGGAAGTGGAAAACTGCTTCAACCAGCAGTTCGGACCGGTCGTCGCGCAGTTGCAGGATTTGATCCAGCGGATGAACGAACAGGGCGCGGCAAACGCGGCACAAGGCGCCACGCAAAACGCAGCACAAAACGCAGCACCGGGCGCCACACCGCAAACCGCACCGGCGAATGCAGCCGATGTTCACGATCCGGGCAGTCAGGCGTCCATGAAGTAGCACAGCGGGACGCCGGCGCACACGACACCGGTCCGCCTCGTGCGCCCACTCTTCAACCTGAAACAAGGAGCACATCATGGCTTTTGTCAACGACCAGATCACCGATGCCGTCACGCAATCCAACGTCAAGGTACTCGCTGAATCGCCGGCGATGGCGATCGGTTCGCTGTACCAGACGATGGCGCACTCGACCGGCATCCTGTTCGAGAACTCGGTATCGGCGCAGCAACAGCAGAACACGCTGACGCAGGCCGCGTCGAACATGGGCGTGATGCAGATCTACAGCGTCGACACGATGGCCGGCGCGGCTGGCACCGAGAAGGTTTCGCAGGGCGGCGTCGCCGACAACCTGACGAGCCTGATGACGGTGCTGCAGTCGTTCCGCCGCTAATCGCCGGTCCTGACCCTGGAGCTGAACCATGGCCTACAACACCGACGTCAACAGTCAGATCACCGACGCCGTCACGCAAACCAACGTCTCCGTGCTGGCGCAGTCGCCGGCCATGGCGTTGGGCGCAATGTTCCAGAGCATGGCGCATTCGTCCGGCATTCTGCTCGAGAACTCGGTCTCGGCACAGCAGAAGCAGAACACGCTGTCGCAAGCCGCCGCCAACATGGGCGTGATGCAGATCTACAGCGTCGACACGATGGCCGATGCTGCCAGCACCGAGAAAGTCAGCCAGGCCGGCGTCGCCGACAACCTGACCGGCATGCTCGCCACGCTGCAAGCCTTCCAGAACCGCTAACGCGCCACGCGCGCTAAACGCTTTGACTCAGGAGAACCAGTATGACCTTTCCGACCGCCGTCAATAACCAGATCACCGACGCCGTCACGCAAACGAACGTGAAGGTGGTCGCCGAAGCCCCGGCAATGGCGATGGGTTCGATCTACCAGACGATGGCCCATTCGACCGGCATTCTGTTCGAGAATGCAGTGTCCGCGCAGCAGCAGCAGAACACGCTGGCGCAGGCTGCGGCCAACCAGGGCGTGATGCAGATCTACAGCATGAACACGATGGCCGGCGCCGCCGCCACCGAGAAAGTCGCGCAGGGCGGCATCGCCGACAACCTGACGAGCCTGCTCACCGTGCTGCAGAGCTTCCAGAACCGCTGAGCCCGGCCCGTCGCCGCAGGCTCCCGGCGGTGCACTGCCGGGGCCGGCGGGATGGATGCCCCGCCCTGCATGCGCGCTGCGCTGCAGGGTTTTTTCTTCAGCTGTGTACCGCGAGCGCCGCGCGAAGGTACGCTCGATCCGCCGCCGCACCCCGCGCGCCGCATATTGCAGCAAGCGTTGTCACGATGTCTGCCAGGCCCGCGCCGGTCGCGAAGCATTCCGTCACGCCGAGCGCTTTCAGCGCCAGCCGGTCGTCGCCGGCGATGTTGCCACCGATCACGACCGGTATCTGCTGCTTGCGTCCGTTGCGCAACGCCGCAAGCAGTTGCGCCGCAAGCTCGCGATGCGCGCCGGACAACGACGAAATACCGATCGCGTCGACCTCGTACTGCACTGCCTGCGCGCACACCTGCGCTGCCGATGCGAATAGCTCGCCCGTCACCACGTCGAAGCCTGCATCGGCCAGCGCCGCTGCCACGACCCGCGCACCGCGGTCGTGGCCATCCTGGCCAAGCTTCGCAAGCAGAATGCGCGGGCGACGCCCGAGCGCACGCGTTGCTTGCGTCGCCGCTTCGCATGCGGCACGCCATTCGGGTTCGGCATCGAGCATCGGTCCAAGCACGCCGTCTTGCAGATCCAGTTGCACCGCGTGGCGCGCCCATACCGCTTCGAGTGCCTGCGTGCATTCACCGATCGTTGCGCGCGCACGAATGCATTCGATCGTGTGCCGCAGCAGATTGCCGGTGCCGTTGCGGGCGGCAGCCGTCAGCTGCGCGAGCGCATCGCTGACACGTGCCGTATCGCGGCCGGCTTTCACTTCGGCGATGCGGCGCATCTGCTGCGCGCGAATCTCCGGCGCATGCAATTGCAGGTCCGGCGACGGCGTGTCTGTGTCGCCATGCATGTAGCGATTGACGCCCACCACGACGCGCTGCCCACTTTCGATCTCCGCCTGAACCGCCAGCGCCGCCTGGCCGATTTGCTCGCGTATCCAGCCCGAGCGGATCGCCTCCACCACACCGCCGCGTCGCTCGATGTCGTCGAGCAACGCGTGTACGCGCTGCGCTACATCGGCGGTCAACGACTCCATCATGTACGAGCCCGCCCACGGGTCGATCACATCGCATACGCCGGTTTCGTGCTGCAGCACCAGTTGCGTATCGCGCGCGACACGCGCCGAGTCCGCACCGGGCAACGCCAATGCTTCGTCATACGCGTTCGTATGCAAAGACTGCGTGCCGCCGAACACGGCGGCCAGTGCTTCGACGGTGGTGCGCACCACGTTGTTCAGCGGCTTTTGCGCGGTCAGCGACCAGCCCGAGGTCTGGCAGTGCATGCGCAGCGCGCGGGCCTTGTTCGAGCGCGCGCCGCATCGTTGCGCAAGCTCGGACCAGACGATACGCGCAGCGCGCAGCTTGGCGATTTCCACGTAAAAGTCCGTGCCGACACCAAAGAAGAAACTGATGCGCTCGCACACATCGTCGGCACTCATGCCGCGCGCGATCGCCGCTTCTGCGTAAGCGCGCGCGTTGGCCATCGTCAGCGCCAGTTCGAGGATCGGGTCCGCGCCCGCCTCCTGCAAGTGATAGCCGGACACCGACAGCGCATTGAAGCGCGGCACATGCTGCGCCAGATATTCGACCACGTCCGCTGCGATTTTCAGCGATACATCGGGCGCGAAGATGCACGTGTTGCGCACCATGAATTCTTTCAGCACGTCGTTCTGGATCGTGCCGGTCAGCTGTGCGGGCGGCACACCGCACTCTTGCGCCGCGACGATGAAGGCAGCCAGCACGGGCAGCACCGCACCGTTCATCGTCATCGATACGGACACCTTGTCCAGCGCGATACCGGCGAACAGGCGCTTCATATCTTCGACGCTGTCGATCGCGACACCCGTCAAACCGACGTCGGCACTGACACGCGGATCGTCGGAATCGTAGCCGCGCTGCGTCGGCAAATCGAACGCCACCGACAAGCCTTGCGCACCTTCCTGAAGCGCCGTGCGAAACGCGAGATTCGTATCCGCCGCGTGCGCGTAGCCGGCGTACTGGCGGATCGTCCACGGTTTCTCGGTGTACATCGACGCGTATAGGCCGCGCACGAACGGCGCCGCGCCGGGCAGACTGCCGACGTGCGTCACGCCTTCGAGATCTTGCGCCGTGTATAGCGGCTTGAGCGGCACAGCACGACGCCGCGCCGCGCGCGAAGCGCTCATCGCCGCCTCCAGCGCTTTTCGGTCATCACGTCGGCGATCTTGCGACCGTCGCTCTTGCGATGCAACTCGGTCCAATGTGCAAGACCATGCGCATCGCTGCGCTCGCCGGCAATGCGGACCTGCAGCGCATCGCCGAGGTCGATGTTGCCGTAGTAGTACAGCGAACGCGTCGTCACGACCGGCGGCTCCGCGAAGCGATGCCGCTGCCATTCGGCGCGATCGACGAACGACTGGAAATTCGCGAAGTACAGAAAGTCGGCGCCGTTGAAATCGCTATTCGGGCAGGGCAGGAATTCCATTGCATCCGAGGCAACCGGTGTGAGCCCGACGTGCGTCGCCGCTTCGCCGGCTTTTAACCGCTTACCCAGTTCGATCATCGGCAATCCATCGCCGGGCATCGGGCTCAGTTCGCCCGGCAACGAAGCCAAGGTTGCGCGCGCAACCGAACGGTTGTTGCGGGCCGCGCCGCGCGTGACGAAGGTCGACGTCATCGACACCTGCGCGAGCAGCGTATCGCCTCGCATCACCCGTTGCGTGCTGAAGTGCCGCACCGGACCGGTTCGGCATAGCGTCGTGTCGATGTCGAATGCGTCGCTCTCGCGCACCGACTCGAACCCGTACGCCTGCAGGCGCACCGCGGTAAAGGCCGCATACGAGCGATGGCCAGCGTCGTCGCCGAAGTCCGGCGTCGCGCGTCCTGCGTGGGCGGCCAGCGCATCCCAATGGCGGTCGCCGCATTCCTTTAGCAGCCAGTTTTCCGAAAGCCCCGTGTAGCTCAGCTGCGGCATGCCTGCCCGATAGGTGCGCTGCGCCCTCATGCGGCAAGGCTCGTCGACGACGCCAGGGCCGCGCGAATCGCATCGACTACATGCTGCGCATCGCGCGCAACGCCGGAAAAGCGTCCGGATCCCCACGTATGCAGCCACGGCAAGCCGACGAAATACAGGCCCGCCTGCGGTGTGATGCCGCGCACGTGCGCCGGATAACCGCGTCCGTTGAAGATCGGCGCATCGAGCCAGCTGAAATCCGGCCGGAAACCGATACACCAGATCACCGACGTGATGCCGCTTCCCTCTACATCGAGCGACGTGCGTTCCGCGGTGGGCCGCCACATCGGCTCATACGGCGCACCTGGTGGCGCGTCGATGCCCTGCTTCGCAATGAACGCGTCGATGCTTGCATTGATCCGGTTATACGTGTCGTCCGCGCTATCGAGGTTCTCGATCAGGTTCGGCGCGAATTGCAGCTGGCCATCGCGCAGATCGTCGAGACGGCCGAACAGCTCCATGCCCTCCGACGCGAAGCGCCGCAGATCGATATCGCGGCCACCGTCGCGGCCGGTTACGTAGTGGTTCGTGTTGTCGCGTACGCCCTCGCGCAGCGGATGCTGCTCGACCGGCATATCGTAGTAGCGCATGTCGGCCAGCCAATCCACCACATCGCGACCGCGGTAAAAACGCGCGCAACGCGGCGCTTCGCCGACCGCCAGATACACCTTGCGGCCCGCGAGATGCAGGTCTTCGGCAATCTGCGCACCGGATTGACCGGACCCGACCACCAGCACCGCGCCCTGTTGCAGCGCACCCGGATTGCGATATTCCGACGACTGCAGTTGCACGATGTGTGCCGGCAGTCGCTCGGCCATACGCGGCACGATAGGCGTGTGATAGCCACCCGATGCCACGACCACATGGTCGGCGGTAAATTCACCGCGCGACGTCGACACCGCATAGCGTCCGCCCGGCTGACGCACGACGCGCCTGACCTCGGTGTGCTCGAGCAATGGCGCATCGAGTTTCGACACGAAGCTATCCAGATACGCGACGATCTCGTCCTTCTTCATAAAGCCGTGCGGATCGGCGCCCTGATACGGATGACCCGGCAATGCGCATTGCCAGTTCGGTGTGACCAGACAGAACGTGTCCCAGCGCTGCGTGCGCCATGTATGCACGACCGTCTGCTTCTCGATGACCAGATGATCGATCGCGGCTTCCTTCAGGTAATAGCTGACCGACAGTCCCGCCTGGCCGCCGCCGACGACGATAACCGTGTAATGCGGAACCTCGCTCGTCCCGGCTTGCGCAATCAATGACGCGTTCGACATGATCTTTTCCCTGCGTTCGATTAAACCGTCTTCGTGTTGCCGCGCGTTTGAGCTTTGGGTTCGCCACGCGGCGCCGCTTCGATACTCACGTCAGAGCGACGATCTTGACTTGCGCATCAGGATCCGACGCGAAGCTCACTGCCTGCTGTTCGATCTGCGCAAGCTGATCCATCGCTGCCGAACAGGCAAAGCCGTATTTCTCGCGCACGCGTTCGGAACCGATATGCAGCGCCTGGCGGGCCCGATCGAGAAAATCGCTGAGGGCGTAGTGCTGTCCGGCATTAAAGAAGTCGCCGACCACGGTGGAAGGCGAATAACAGTTGACCTCGGTACCATCGGGCCATTGAACCTTGAAGTGCATCACAGGCATTGCAGTTCCTTTAAATGACCGGTTCACGTGAGCGTTGCGCCAGCTGGCTGCGGTACAGCGCGATATGGCGCAGCGCGCTCGCGCGCCAACTGAAGCGTTGCAGCAGTGCGGGCACCGCGTGCGCGAAGTCGATGCCGCCGCGCGCGTGCAGCGCGCGATGCAATGCATCGGCGATGCTGCGAGCGTCGTCGGGTTGCGCCCAGCAGCACAGCGCATCGTTCAGATAGCCGGTGAACGGCTCGATACGCGACACGACGACCGGTTTGCCCGCTGCCAGCGCTTCGAGCACGACAAGACCGAAACCTTCGCGCAACGACACCATCGAAACCACGTCCGCGCGGCGCAGCAGCGTTGCAATTGCGGCATCGTCCAGTGCGCCGGTGACGACCAACGGCTTGCCTCGTCCGATCGCAAGACCCAGTGTGTCGGCTCGCGCGGTAAAGCGGCGGGAATAGCTGTCGTGATCGAGCAGGCTTGCACCGCCTGCCACAACGAGTTGCGCGTTGGTGTGGATTTGCCTGAACTGTGCGAAGGCTTCCAGCAAACCCAAGGTGTTCTTGCGTTCTTCGACGCCGCCAATGGCGAGCACGACCGGTCCGCCGGCGATACCGAGTTGCGCGCACCGTTGCACGTCGTTTTGCTTATCGGCATCGGCATCGGCGGCTGCGGCGAAACGCTGAAGATCGACACCGTTACTCACGGTCGAGGCTTCGATGCCATATTCGTTTTGCAACTTTTGCGTCCAAGCAGCGCTGACGCAGTACACCGCATCTGCATCCGCGTACGCACGTTCTTGCCATTTCGCGAGACGCGGGTTAGCGAATGCGTCCAGATGATGAACCGTACGCACGAAGCCACGAATGGTGCCCTCTTCACGCAGTTCAGCGAGCGCGTTGCCGCTGATGCTGTCCTGCGCATGCAAAATGTCGAAGCGGTCCGGATCGTGCATGCGCAGCGCGGCTTTCAATGCATCGATACGCGTCTGCACCATCGACACCGTATCGTCGGCTTGCGCCACAACATCCGCCAGCACGACACGGCACGGCGACGCACGAAACATCGGTGCGCCCGCAACCGTCGGGGCGAAGATCGTCACGTCGTGCGCTGCGTCGTGCAATGCACGGCCGAGTTCGAGCGTATGCACGACGCCGCCGCGCGGATTCACCGAATGCGTCAACAACGCAATACGCAACGGCGACGACGCAACGCTCATGAGTGCGCTCCCGGGGCGCCGATAAACGGGCTGTCGGCAAAACTCCATAGCAGCGCCGCATTGCGTTGCTGCTCGACCACCACTTCGCGCGATGCGTCCACGACGCCGATGGCAGCGCAGGCCAGATCGCGTTCGCGAAAGCGCGCAATCACTTCGTCGACATGGTGCTCGCGCACCGAAAGCAAAAAACCAAAGCTTGGAAACGCGCTGAGCCAGCGCTCGAAATCCACATTGGCAGGCCGAGGGATCGCATCGACATCGATACGCGCGCCCTTGTCCGAGCATTCGAGCAGCATCAGCGCGGTGCCCAACGCACCGGCCATGCTGATGTCTTTCGCGGCATCGCAAAGGCCGCTTTCCGCCAGTTGCGGCAGCAGTTCGAGATCGTCGCGCAAACGCTGCGCGGGCGCGCCGACCGATGCATTCCAGAACGGATAGGGATCTTCAAAGCGTCCGCGCAGATCGACCGCCATCAGCAGCCGGTCGCCGGCGCGCGCGTTGAAGCTCGATAGCAGCGCGCGGGCGCGCCCGACAATCGAAACCGCAAGCTGCGCCTGCGCGCTGCGTGTATTGCTATGGCCACCCACCACCGGCACGCCATACGCACTCGAAGCCGCCGCGATACCGGCCAGTATCTGCTCGGCACCCTGCTGTCCGTCGCTCCACAAGGCATCGACGACGGCCAGCGGCCGGCCACCCATCGCGTAGACGTCGCTGATGTTCACCATCACACTGCTATAGCCGGCGAACCACGGCATCGCTTCGACGAAATCGCTAACCAAACCTTCTATCGCGAACAGCAGAAAGCCGTCGCCATCTGCAATCGCCGCGCAATCGTCGCCGACCGCGACGGCCTGGGCCAGATCGTCGACGCCGCGCGGCAGCCGCGCCGCCAGCGAGGCGACCACACCCGCAATATCGGTCTTGTGGCGAAACCCGCGGCTTTCGCGCAACCGTGCGACCAGCGCATCCAGGCTCATGAGCGCCCCCGCGGCGACGACGACGTGACAAAGCCGCTTTCCGGTGTGAAGCAAGGCGGATAGTGCGCGAGGTCGGCCTCCATCAGATGATGCAGCCTGCCGAACAGGGTTTCTTCCGCAACGGTCTGCCAATGCAGACGCCTGAACAGCGGCACATTCTGGCTCTGCACATGCGCGAGAAACGTGTCGCAGCCGAGCGCATGCGCACTGGTCACGGCCAGCTTGATCAGCGTCGAACCGAGCTTGCCGTGCGAACGGAATGCCGCATGCACCGCCAGCCGCGAACCGAGCCAGACGCGCGGCGCGGTCCGATGAATCCGCACCGTGCCGACCACCTGGTCCGGCATACCGGCCACGCAACTCAACGCGACCAGTTGCGTCGCCTCGCGATCGATGTCGTCGCGGTCGTCGCCGACAAAAATGCCCTGTTCGACGCAAAACACGGCGCGCCGCAACGCATAGGCCTCGTTGCTTTCCCACGGCAGCGTGGCCCACTTCACGCGGTACTCGGCGGGCGTGAACGCGAGCGGCAATGTATCGAGTTCATCCAGCGCTTCGCAGAACATGATCACGCCTCGTACGATGCAAGCGACGAACACGCGCCGCACTTGCCGCAGCCCGCCTTGATATCCGCCGAGCGCATCTGCGCATCGCGCAGCATCGCGCCCAGCGGCACCAGAATCGACTTCATGAATTCCGGCGTGGGCGCGGGATGGTCTTCGAGCGGCGTGCCGCTGATCGGCACGAACGGCACCACGAACGGATAGACGCCGAGGTCGATCAGCTCGCGCGAAATCTGCAGCACCGCTTCGGCGGTGTCGCCAAGTCCAGCGAGAATGTAGGTGCTGACCTGCCCGCGCCCGAATACCGCTACCGCCGCCTTGAAGGCTTCCATATAGCGCGCGACCGGCACGCTGGCCTTGCCCGGCATGATGCGTTCGCGCACCGACGGCGTCACCACTTCCAGATGCATGCCGAGCGCGTCGATGCCGCTCGCCTTCATGCGTTCGAACCAGCGGTCGTCGTCCGGCGGCTCGCACTGCGCCTGGATCGGCAGGTCGACCGCAGCCTTGATCGCAAACGCGCTTTCGCACAGGATCTGCGCGCCGCGATCGGGCGTCGGTGGCGTGCCGGTGGTCAGCACCATATGCTTGACGCCATCGAGCAGCACCGCGGCGCGCGCCACTTCGGCCAGTTGTTCAGGCGTCTTGCGTGCAATCGTGCGGCCCGCTGCCAGCGATTGCCCAATCGCGCAGAACTTGCAGGTCTTCTTGCGGCTTTCGTAGCGGATGCAGGTCTGCAGCACCGTGGTCGCCAACACGTCGCTGCCATGCAAGGTCGCGATATGCGAATACGGCACACCGTCCAGCGTTTGCAACTTCGTAAAGCGCGGCGCCTGCGGAAAGCTGATGTTGGCCACCGGTATCGTGCCGCGCATCAGCGCGCTGACGCCCGCCTCGTTCGGTGCGCCCGCAACGAACGGCGAATCCCACGCGGAGCCGGTATGCACCGGCACCATGATCGTCACGCCGTCCACCGTGACGGCCTTGTGATCGGACGGGCCCGCGCCGCCGCGCCGGCTCGCCGCGCCCGCCTTGGGATCGACGAGGCGCAGTCCCGCCGATTGCAGTTCGGTGCGCAGCTCGATCATGCTGCGCTCTACGCCTGGCTCAGCCGACGATTGCAGATTCATACTGCCGTTCATCTTCACCTCCGGTGGCGGTTTCGACAGACGCATCGGCGCCCGTGCGTTCGAACGTGGCGGTCATCGACACGACCGGCTGCGCCGGCCGTTCGTTGATCGCGAGACTGAGCAGCTCGGGGCGCGCATAGTGGCCGACCGAGTCCATCATGCGTTTGCGCTTCGTGATCAGCGCCATGTCCAGATCCGCGATCACCATGCCTTCGCCTTCGCGCAAGGGTTCGGCCAGATGCTGGCCTTCCGGCGACACGATCGCGGTCAGGCAGCCGCCGCGCAGCGCTTTTTGCAGCTTCGCATCGGTGGTGACCGAATCGATCTGTGCGTCGGTGAGCCACCCCGTCGAGTTGACGACGAAGCAGCCCGATTCGAGTGCGTGATGCCGGATCGTCACTTCGATCTGCTCGGCAAAAATCGGCCCGACCAGCGAGCCCGGAAACTGGCTGCAGTGGATCTCTTCGTGCTGCGTCATCAATGCATAGCGTGCCAGCGGGTTGTAATGCTCCCAGCACGCCAGTGCACCGACCCGCGCAATCGATGTCTGCGCAACCTTCAGGCCGGCGGCGTCGCCTTGCCCCCAGATCATCCGTTCGTGGAAGGTCGGCGTGATCTTGCGGCGCTTCAACGCGAGGCGGCCGTCGGTATCGAAGATCAGCTGCGCGTTGTACAGACTGCCGTGATCGCGCTCGTTCACGCCGAGCACCACTACCATCTGGTGACGCCGCGCGCGCTCAGCCACCGCCTGTGTGACCGGGCCCGGCACCACCACGGCCTGTTCGTAGAGCCGCATATGCTCCGCGCCCGATGCGACCGGCGGCCGCACGAACGAGAAGTACGGGTAGTACGGCACGAAGGTCTCCGGAAAGACGATCAGTTGCACGCCTTTGCCCGCGGCTTCGTCGATGGCCGCGCACACCTTGTCGAGCGTGCCGCCGGGCCGCTCGAATTCCGGGGCGATCTGCACCGCCGCGGCACGGATGATTCGCTGCTCGGACATGATCGGCCCCTGTTGTCGTCAAACCGTCCACGTATGGATGATCAGCGCGTTTTCCTTGCGGTGTAGCAGCTGAAGATCCAGCACGTCGAGCGGGTTGATCGGCCGGATGCCTTCGATCAGCGAGGCCTCGCCGTGACCGTACAGTGCCTGCAGCGCGAAGCGGCACGCATACACCTTGCCGCCTTCTTCCATGAACTTCATCAGCTGCTTGTTGAAGTTCAGATGGCCCGGGAACGCCTCGTCGCCGAGCGTCGGAAAGCCGCGCTGCAAGCCGAGCGTCACACCCGGTCCATACAGCAGCACCGATGTATCGAAGCCCTTGCGCTGCAGACGCGTGGCCTGCAGCAGATTGACGAAGCCGATCGAGCCTTCGAATGCAACCGTGTGAAAGGTCACCAGCGCCTTCTCGCCGGGTTCGGCTTTGACATCGGGGAATACTTTTTCTTCGTAGTCGACCAGGTAGTCGCCTTTCTGATGCAAAGGTTGATTGACGGCGGGCATGTCGCTCTCCAATAAATCGCGTTATTGATCGGATTGCTCAACCGGGATTGCGGGCTGGCGCAGCCTTTAACGCAACGCTTATGCCAATTTCCGGCGCGCTTCATGCGATCAATTTCCAATCAAGCAAAGCGCAAATGTTCGAGCGCCCCGAAAAATTCTTTAAAAGCCTTGCTGGACAAGGTTTCTCGGCCGATTGCACGATGCTTTTCGCGCACCGTCTCAGCGCAGCGCGCGCAATCTTTGTGCGTAGCTTCGGTGCGCGAAACACCGCAAGCGTGCATTGATCCAATCAATGCGATCAGGCGCTGAATTGATTGAAAAAGAAATCTGTTTTTGACACGCATCACATGCTATTTTTTTAGCGACCCGTTAAGGAATACCTGGCATGGATAGCCTGACGCATCACTGGTTGAAGCGGCTTGCCGAAAGCCGTAAGCCCGCGTATCTGGTGATACCGGATCTGATCGAGGAAGACCTCGCGAGCGGCCGCCTGCGGCCGCGCGATCGGCTGCCGGGTCTGCGCGATCTGGCAAGCGCATTGCAACTGAACTACACGACCATTGCGCGCGCTTACGCGGAGGCGCGCAAACGCGGGCTGCTCGATGCGCGCGCCGGCAGCGGCACGTTCGTGCGCGGCCGCACGCAGACCTTGCCGCTGGCGGGCGGCAGCAGCGTCGAGATGTCGATGAACATGCCGCCCGAGCCGCCTGAGCTTGCAGTGCGCTTGCGCGAATCCGCAGCGAATCTCTTTGCGCATAGCGATCCCTATCGGCTGCTGCGCTATCAGGATTTCGGCGGCACCGCCGACGATCGCGCCGCCGGCCGCGCGTGGCTCAAATCGCGCTTGCCCGCTTGTGAGGACGACACGGTGCTCGTGTGCCCCGGCATTCATAGCGCGCTGGTTGCGCTGGTATCGCAGCTTGCGCGACCCGGGGAGACGATCTGCGTCGATACGCTCGCGTATCCGGGCATCAAGGCGATTGCGTCGCAGTTGGGCGTGCGCCTGCAACCGCTGCCGCGCGACGAAGAAGGTCCGCTGCCGCATGCGTTCGAAGCGCTGTGCAAAAGCGAAAAGCCGGGCGCGTTCTATTGCAACCCGACCTTGCAGAACCCCAGCACGCTAACGCTATCGGGGCAGCGTCGCGAAGCGCTCGCCGACGTCGCGTTGCGCTTTAGCGTGCCGATCATCGAAGACGATGCGTATGGCTGTTTGCCGGCGCACGCGCCGGCCGCGCTCGCCGCGCTGGCGCCGGAACTCACGTATTACGTCACCGGCCTGTCGAAAACCTTCGGCGCCGGTCTGCGCGTCGCCTATCTACGCGCGCCGACCGCGCGGCAGACGCAGCGCATTGCCGGCGCGCTGCGCGCGACCACGGTGATGCCGAGCCCTTTCACCGTGATGCTGGCCACGCAATGGATCAACGACGGCACTGCGCACGAAATGCTCGACGCGATTCGCAGTGAAGCGCACGCGCGCCAGGCGATCGCCGCGCAGGAACTGGCGGATTGGCGCTACGACGCGCACGGCGACGGCTTTCATCTGTGGCTGCAGATACCGCAGCATTGCGACTGGAGCGCGCCCGAACTGGCATTGCAACTGCGCAATCAGGGCGTAGGCGCGGTGGCGGGCGCGGCGTTTTCAACCGACGGCAATCCGCCGAATGCGATCCGCGTGTGTCTCGGCGGCCCGCAGGATCGCGACGATTGCCGCGATGCGCTGCAACGGGTCGCCGAAACGCTGAGCGATCCGCATCATTTGCATATGCCGATGATGTGATGCGAGCCGCTGCTCAGCGGCCCACGCGGGCATCGGCCGCGCCTGCCTGCGGCTGCGGTTGCGGTTGCGGCTGCGCTCGCGCCGGGTCCGGTTGCGGATCGTAGATGTTGGGCGCCGCGGCCTTTTCGGCGCGCCAGCGCTGCCGCGACCGGTACATGGTCTGCAGCGCGATGCGTGCCATCTTCACCCATCCTGAAGGTCGCGGGTCTGCCAGCATGCTGAGCGCGCGGGCGTAATCGAGCGTGAGACCCGGCGTCCACGCCATCGTCGCCGCGCGCTTTCTGACCTGCGCGGCAACCCATAACTCCGGCGTGGTCGCAATCTGCAGCAGCGGCCCCCAGCCGCCACCCTTGCCCCACGCGCGCGCCGATGCGCCTTCGATCGCGGCCTCGAGCGCCTTCGCCACGGTGCTCGAGCAATTGCGGTACGTCAGGTTGTAGGTCTCGTTGCGGCGGTACTCGGACCAGAAGCGTTCGAGCCGCTGCGGATCGTAGTTGCGAATGCGCACCTGCCGCGTCGATGGACACCATGTGGTCGATTCGGTCGCGTAGTCGGGCTGAAACAGCCCCGGCACGTCGTTATCGCGCGTGGCGCGCAGAATGCGCGAAAACTCGTCGGGCGAACGTTCGATTTCAACCGCGGGATACAGGCTGATGTAGATGCCTTCGGGCGATTCGAGCGCCGCGTGCCCGGTCGAAATTGCGCCGTTCCGGTCGACGGCGGCGATATAACGGTCGACGATCAACTGCCGGCGCGCTTCGCCCTTCGCCGAAGCGACCGGCATCCATACGTGCACAGTGAGCGCCTTTTCGTGCGGTTCCGGGGGACCGTCCCACGATAGCGGCGCCGGCGGTTCGGCTTGCGCGAGCGGTGCCGCAGCGTTCGCCGCAGCGGTTGTGCCGCACTTGTGTTCGGTACGCTGTTCATCGGCCACGGCCGGATTGATCGCCATACGCCGCACACGCAGCGCGAGCAGACTCATGTTCCAGCCGCCGAACAACAGGCCGAACGCAACGCAATACGCAACGGTGCCCGCGTAATGGTCCGGATACGGCTGATAAAAAAAGATCGCGATGGCGATCTCGAACAGACCGCCCGTGATCGCGAGCTTCCATGTGCGGTAGCGCACCACGCGCGCCGCGATGATCTGCAGCGTGCCGTCGACCAGAAACAGCGTGCCGAAGATCATCGACAGGATGAAGTTGCCGTGCTCGCCGCCCGCCAGCACCAGCCCCGCCGATACGATGAAGGTCGCGCCCTTCACGTAGCGCAGCGTGCGTTGGCCACCCATGCCGGTCCATGCGACCGCGATGGTGGCAAGACCTTCGAGCAGCAGCAGCGCAGCGAACGGAATGATCGGGAACCACAGCGCGCCGTCGAGCGCATCGCAAAAGATCGCCACGCCCAGCGCAACGCTGACGAAGCCGATCATCATCAATTCGCGCCAGCGGGTGCGCAGGTAGTCGACACCGAGCAGAATCATCACGAGGCGGACCATGGCTCATCCTCCGTGCGCTTGCGATCCGTGGCTGAAGCTAAAGGCGATACGGCTGCGGCGCGCGCCGCCGCGGCGATCGCATGGATCGCACCGCGTTACACGACACAACGGATGATAGTGCGGATTTCGCGGCGTATAAGCGCTATTCGATGCTGCGCGGCACGCTCGTTTCGTAGGACGATAAGCGGGAGTCTGGAGCGCGGCGGCCGGTACGGCCAGCCGCGCTGCTAGCCCGCCTCAGCGTCGGCGAGCAGCGCCCAGCGTTCATGGTCGCGCCACACGCCGCCGATGCGCAGATAGCGCGGCGAGTAGCCTTCTTTCTGGAAACCGACGCGGCGCACCAGCGCGATCGATGCGACGTTTTCCGGCTGGATGTTCGCTTCGAGCCGATGCAGCCCGAGGTCCCCGAAAGCGAACCCCGCCGCCGCGCGCAACGCTTCAGTCATCAAGCCCCTGCGGCCAAATCCACTAATGCCGTAGTACCCGAGATAAGCGCTTTGAAATGCGCCGCCGACGATTTCCGTCAGGTTGATCACGCCGACCACCTGATTCGATGCCGTTTCGCGCGCAACGAGTCCGGCGTGCGGCCCATTTGCCATGCGTGCGAACCAGTGATCGAATCCCGCCTGATCGGTAAAAGCGGTAAGCCACGGAGCGTGGTATTCGACGCTGCTGCGATTGGCTTCAATCAGTTCGGCGGCATCCGCACGCGTGACGCGATTCACCTGGACAATGCTCATGTTTTGGGGTCTCGGCGCTTTTGCGCTGCTACGACGGCAGGATTGATCGTCCGCGCGATTTTATGCGGCCAATATCCGCCGAACCGCGCATCCGTCATGGAAAACCATGGCTGCCCTTCAGAAATCGCCGCGCGCTGCCGTAGATACGAACAGCGCACAGCCGCGCAACCCCAGGCACTCAGACGAAATCTTCATGACGGACCACGACCAGCCGGAATCCCTGCAGGCCGCTTTCCTGCGGCACGAAGCCTCTCTCGCATCGCCGAACCGCGTGTTCGGCGACGACGACAGCGCCGTCTACCGCACGTTGCTCGAATCGACCAAGGCGATCCCGTGGAAGATCGACTGGGCCACCATGCAGTTCGCCTACATCGGTCCGCAGATCGAGGCGCTGCTCGGCTGGGCGCCTTCGACGTGGCAGAGCGTCAACGATTGGGCCGAGCGCATGCATCCGGACGATCGCGAAGCCGTGGTCAATTTTTGCGTGGCGCAATCGAAGGCCGGCACCGACCACGAGGCCGACTATCGTGCGCTGACACGCGACGGCGGCTACGTGTGGCTGCGCGACGTGGTGCACGTGGTGCGCAACGCAAGCGGCGAAGTCGACTCGCTGATCGGCTTCATGTTCGACATCAGCGAACGCAAGCGCACCGAAGAAAAGCTCGCACAGTTGCAGAAGGAACTCGAACGCCTGTCGTTCCACGACAGCCTGACCGGCGCCGGCAACCGCCGCATGTTCGACGACACGATGGCGCGCGTGTGGTCCGCGGCGCAAAGCTCGGGACAGCCGCTGTCGCTGATCATGGTGGATATCGACTTCTTCAAGTCGTACAACGACTACTACGGCCACCTGCAAGGCGATGAATGCCTGAAGCGCGTGGCCGGCGTGCTGGCCGCGGCAGCGGGCGCCGAACATTTTCTCGGCCGCTTCGGTGGCGAGGAGTTCGTGCTGGTGCTCGCCGATACCGACGCCGACACCGCCGTCAAGCTTGCCGACCGCTGCCGCACGCTGCTCGCCGACGAAGCCATCCCGCACGTGCGCTCACCGCATCAGCAACGCGTGACGGCGAGCTTCGGCGTCGGCACGATCGTGCCTGCCTTAGGGGCAGAATGCACTGCGTTCATTAATCTGGTCGATGCGCAGCTTTATCACGCCAAAGAGAATGGCCGCAATCGCATTGCAGCAGTGGATCGTGCCGGCATGCAAGGCGAAGCTTTCAAATCGCATTCGCGCTGAAGAGCGCCTTTTGACGTCTCGCTTCGCTGCCTTTCATTCATCCGCCAAGGCAGCGAAACAACTGCATTTGCACATACGCAACTGCACAATTGCGGCGCTTCGACCGCGCAATCCCAGTCCCAGCAAGCGAACCAACGCACCGCTGGTTTAATGCGCCGCCGCGATATATCGCCTCGGATATAGCCGCTAACCACAAAACCGCAGAGCTGACAGCCCCTTTGAGGCCCTCATTGCGGATATGTCGCTTTTGCGCGACGTATGGCCCGGGTAAGCACACTGTCATGTTTCCGTCTTGTCGCATTCCCGTTAAATTCACGGCCGGCACCCGACTCGCGATGCGCGCTGGCGTGTCGAGCGAATCATTTCTAAAACATCGGAGAACGCTTTGAACAAGAAAGTACTGACCACCGCGCTGCTCGCAACTTTTGCCGGGGCTGCACATGCGCAAAGCAGCGTAACGCTTTACGGGCTCATCGACGCGGGTATCAGCTACGCGAACCACAGCGGCGCTAACTCGCAGAAAATCTTCAAGTACGACGACGGCGTCGCACAGGGCAGCCGCTGGGGCATGCGCGGCACGGAAGACCTGGGCGGCGGCCTGAAGGCGATCTTCGTGCTGGAAGGCGGCTTCAACAGTGGCAACGGCACGGCGAGCCAGGGCGGCGCGCTGTTTGGCCGCCAGGCGTTCGTCGGCCTGTCGAAGGACAACGTCGGCGCAGTGACGTTCGGCCGCCAGTACTCGCTGTCGACCGACGTGCTCGGCAACTATGCGACGGGTAGCAACACGGTGGCCGGCAACTACGCTTACCACATCAACGATATCGACCAGTTGACGTCGAGCCGGATCAACAACTCGGTCAAGTTCAGCAGCGCGAACTTCTACGGCTTCACGTTCGGCGCGTTGTACGGCTTCTCGAACCAGGCCGGCGCATTCGGCGGCTCGCCGACGGTCGGCACCACGACAGGTTCGTCGCGCACGTACAGCTTCGGCGCGAACTACGCGTTCAGCGGCGTCAGCGTCGGCGCAGCGTACACGGACATCAAGTTCCCGGCCCTGTCCACGCCGGCCTTCCCGCTGAACCTCGCGAACTTCAATGCGACCACGACGACCACCAGCGTCGGCTCGACGATCAAGGACCTGCGCACGTTCGGTGGCGGCGCCCGCTACACGTTCGGCCCGGCGACGCTGTGGGGCTTGTACACCAACACGCGCCTCGAGCCGATCTCGCTCGGCTCGACCACGTACACCGCGTATGAAGCGGGCGGCAAGTGGGCGTTCACGCAAGCGCTGTCGCTCGGCGTCGGCTACACGTACATGCACCTGTCGGGCGCGGGCAACGGCCACTGGAACCAGGTCAACGGCGCGCTGGACTACGCGCTCAGCAAGCGTACCGACGTGTACGGCCTCGTGATCTATCAGGACGCAAGCGGCAAGGTCGGCACGGCCAACCTGCAGGCGCAGATCGGCGACAGCAACTCGTTCTTCGGCAACTCGGGTTCGAACTCGCAGAACCAGCTGGCGTTCCGCGTCGGCATCCGCCACAAGTTCTAAAAGGCAACACAGGTCCACGCTTCGCAGCGTTGCGTACGGTGGACCTGCAAGCGCTGCACGCATCGATGCGGGGCATGCGCGGGAACGTCCCGTGCATGCCCCGTTTGACGTTTACGCGTCTGCTACGTGGTTGAAGGTGTCGCCGGTGCGGCCGTCTCCGGCGCAGTGGTGGCCGGGCGCATCGCCTGCTTCAGCAGCACTTCCGCCGCGCCCCACGCGCGACTCGCGGCGGCCGTATCGTTGAATGCGCGCGCGTCGACCGTCGCGCCGTCGAGCAGCATCATGTACACGCTGCCCAATTGCTTCGCGATCGGCGGCGGCACCACGTCCTTCAGCAATTCCTCGATCCAGTTGGCGATTTTCTGCCGATAGCGGATTGCGACTTCCGACACCTTCGGATATTCGGTGCCGAACTCCGCCAAAGCCCGCTCGAAAAGACACCCGGCGAATTCCGGCGTTTCGAACCATGCGCCATACCAGTCGAATATCGCTTTCACGCGTTCCACCGGATCGGTCAAGGGCGCCAGACGCTGCGTCATACTGTCGACGATAAATTGATAGCGCTGCTCGAGCACTTCGCGCACCAGATCGTCCTTGCTGACGAAATGGCGGTACAGCGTCATGCGCGCCACGCCTGAATCGTCGATGATCCAGTCGACGCCCACTGGATGAAAACCGTATTTCGAAAACAACTCAGTGGCCTTGTCGACCACCAGTTGGCGCTTGCTCGCGCGCATTGTCACGCCTCCTGTCCGACGCTGGCTGCAATCAGCCGGAATCTTAGCATCGTGCCCCACGCACGGCGCCGGATGCGCTGCGCTGCGGCCTCAGGCCGCCCGAAAAGCGTCCCCAAATGGCGGTTGACATCAAGGTAGACCGATATATATCATTTGGCCGGAATTGAACATCACAGTATTCTAATTATTCAATTTCAATAACCGCCGTTCAGCAGTTCTGCAATCCGTGTCACAGGGGATTAAAAATGGAAAAATGGATTACGGTGTGCGGTGTGATCAGACGCAGCCGGTTCGATCTTTAGATACCGTTTGATATCAGGCGCCTGCCCGCTGGCAGGTCCATATATTTATCCTTTCGGCTAACCGCTACGGTTCGCCGTATGTGGTTATTCATTCCGCGATTTAAATCGCATGGGAATGCGATTTAACACGGCCATCGCATTGAGAAAGTAATTCACCTACGGGACGACGACATGAACACCACACTCAAGTATTCGGCAGCCTGCGCGCTGTTTGCCGCGCTGCTCAGCGGCTGTCAATCGATGGATAGCGGCATGGCGTCGACGTCGGATTTTCTCGACACCACCGGCGACGTGCTGAGCCTCGATTTCCGCGGCTTGCAGGACGCACAGCGCACGACGATGGGCGCAATGGCCGCCGATTGGGCCGCCAACGAAAACAACGCGAAAAAGAAATGGGACCAACGGCGGCTGGTGGTGACCGGCATCGTTACGCGCGTCACGCATATCGACGGCATGCTGAATACGCCGGGGAAATTCGTGATCGCCTTCAAGGATCCGGCGGACCCGCGTTGTCTGGGCTCGGCCACGACGCGGGACGACCTGCTGGTCAACGAGAAGCGCACGACCGGGCTGAACGCCGGCGACCGCATCGATGTGACCGGCGTGCTGGGGACGCGCGCCGACATCGACTCGCACGGCGCCGAGTGCCACTTCATCTTCGACAAGGCGAAGTTCGTGAAGCTCCCGCCGGCTGCCGATACCGCCCAGGCCGCGCCGGACCAGCCCGCCGCCAGGACCGCGCCGGTTGCCAAAACCGGCAAGGGCGTGAAGACCGGCAAGACCAGAACGACGGCAAGCCAGCAGCAGTAACACCGCAGCGACGTTGCACGCCGCGCGCGCGGAAAGCCGTCCACGGTCCGCTCGATCGGCGCGGCCGCAAATAGCAGGCGTCACTGCCCGCAGAAAGCAGACACGCAGCCCGCCGCCGCGTTCAAACCGCTACGCGAAACGTTGCAACCACCTCTTCCATCCTTAGCGCCTGCTCTTTCAGCGAGCTGCTCGCCGCAGCCGCCTGCTCGACCAGCGCCGCATTCTGCTGCGTGGCGCGATCGAGCTGCGTAATCGCGATGTTGATCTGCTCGATCCCTTCGCCCTGTTGCACCGACGCGCCGGCGATTTCGTTGACGATCGCATCCACGTTGTTCACCGATGCGATTACGCTGCGAATCGCCGCGTGCGCATCGTTGAAGAGCTGCGTGCCGCCCGCCACGCTGGCCGACGAGCGCTCGATCATCTCCTTCACGTCTTTGGCCGCGACCGCCGTGCGATGCGCAAGCGTGCGCACCTCTGCGGCGACGACCGCAAAGCCCTTGCCCTGATCGCCTGCGCGCGCGGCTTCCACCGCGGCATTCAACGCAAGGATGTTGGTCTGAAATGCGATCGCCTCGATCGTCGTGATCATCGCGGCCATCTCAGCCGAGCGTTTGCCGATCTCGCTCATTACGTCGACCGCGCGCGTGATCACTTCGCCGCTGCTGCTTGCCTTGCCCGATGCGTCGCGGCTCAGTGCGCCGGCCTCGCGTGCGTTCTGCGCGTTGTGTTTGACCGTGGCCGTCAGCTCTTCCATGCTGGCGGCCGTCTGTTCGAGCGAAGCCGCCTGCTCTTCGGTGCGGCGCGACAGGTCGAGGTTGCCGGCTGCTATTTCCTGACTGCCGGTCAGCACCGATTCGGCGCTGGCCTTGGTCGTAACGATGGTCCGGTTCAGCGAATCCAGCAATTCGTTCAGGCGCTGCTTCATCGTTGCCAGTTCGTCGCGACCGTCAAGCGCGAGCCGGCCGCGCAGATCGCCCGCGCCTGCTTGCGCCATGCACTGCGCAATCTGCGCAACGTCCTCGGCGGTTCTGCGTGCAAAGGCCACGAACAGGTACAGCGCCAGTCCGACCGAGCATGCGCTGAGCGCGCTCAATACCGCAAACTGCATCGCTTCGCTTTGGGCTCGCGCGGCAAGCAAGGTCTTCAGCAAGTCGGCGAGCTTCGCATGCGCGCCATAAATCGCGTCGACCGCACGTGTGCCGGAAGCGAAATACGTGGTCGCGTCGCTATCGGCCGGCGCCGCATTCGCGGCAAGCGCGCCGACGGTTTTGCCGAATGTGTCGAAGTCGTCGAAATTCAGGCTCTGCACGAGCACCGCCTCGTTGCTGCCGGCGCCGAGCGCACGCTGCACCCGTGCCAGATCGTGCCGCACGGTATCCATCTGATCCTGCAAGAAGGTTGCATGCACACCCAGCGCGCCGCGATCGGCGGCATCGAGCTGGCCCTGGCTCAGCGCAGCCGCGCCCTTGCCGCGCGCGATCGCCGCCATTTCGGCGGCGGACGGCAATGAAAACGCCACGGTATTCGCAAGGTTGTAAGTGGCCGACTGCGGGTCGAGTGCAAGTTGCGATGCTTCTGCAAGATCCGCGGTGAAGGTGAAGATCGAACGCACCAGCGCCGTGTGCGCATCGAATACGTCCTTGGCCCGCCCTGTCAGCGGCATTTGCGCCAACTGCGCGTATTGCGTGGCTAGCGCGTCGACCTTTGTGTTGACGTCGAACCTGTGCACGGCCGCAGCCTGCTGACGCAACTGGTTCATCAAACGCTGCGCGTCCGCATCGGCCGCGTCGAACGCGGGCCGTATCGACTGGTTGCCCGCCATCAGCGTGGCACTTGCGCCGCGCCGCTTCTGCACCGCTTTCAACAATGCCTGGCTGGTCTGCAGCAGACCTACCCCATCCAGTTCCTGCTGGGTCGCTACATACGCGCTCATGTCGTCGCGCAAGATCGCATACAAGCACACCGACAACGGCAACAAGAACAACAACGCCAGCAGCAGCAGCTTGCGCGACATCTTGAGCCGCCCCATCAACGCCATTCCCGGAGCAAACAAACGCATCATTCCAATCCTGTTTCTGGTTCGACTGCCTGTGCGCAATACGCGCTGCGTTAAACGCCGTTTACGCGTATCGCGGCCATTTGCTATTACGGCCCATCCATGCCGAACTGAAACGATGCGAGCAGATATTTGCGCGCGGCACCAGCGCGGCGCGCATGGCGCGTTCACGTGGTGCAGAAATGCGCGCAAATGGGTCGCGCCCCACGCGCCATCCAGCGCTCCGAGTTCGCTTCACGCGCATTCGCGTGGTCGAACCAGTCGGCGAGAAAGTCGACGAACGCAACCACTTTGGCCGACACGCTAATCCGCTCGCCATACACCACGTGCACGTCCGCACTCGGCAACGCCCACTGCGGCAGCACCACGCGCAACGCGCCGGAACGCAAATAGCGGTACACGTCCCACTCCGAGCGCATCGACACGCCGTGTCCGTCGAGTGCCCATACGAGCGCGGTCTCGCCATCGTTGCTCGATAGCGCGCCGCGCACCTTGACGGTCTCCTGCTTGCGGCCGCAGGTCATGTGCCACGTGCCATACGCGGCGTCGCGCCCGCGCAGCACGATGCATTTGTGACTGTGCAGGTCGCGTGGTGTCAGCGGCTCGCCCGCTGGAAGCAGTCCTTGCAACCTTCGCTCAACGC
>DATLOW010000275.1:0-10246 GCA_035536055.1 Paraburkholderia sp.
TCCTGCTGCGTCATATTGCCGATGTAGTAGTGCCACGCGACGCGCGCCTGCAATTCCTCTTCGGCGTCGATGGCAAAATCGGCTTCCGGCATCGTGACGAGTGGGGCGGTCTTGGTCATGTATCGTTTTGTGTTCGAGTGAAAAGCAACACGCGGTTATACCAGAGCGTCACTTCACTGCGCCCATCGTCAGCCCTTGCACGAGCCGGCCCGAAACCAGCAACGCGAACACGACCATCGGCAGGACGATCAGCGTACCCGTCGCCATGATTTCGCCCCACGGCAACTCATAGCCGCTCATGTAGCTGGTGGCTGCGACGGGCGACGTGATCGCGTCGGTGCGCGTCAGCACCAGTGCGTAGAGCAGGTCGTTCCAGGAGAAGATGAAAGCGAAGATCGCCGACACGACGATGCCCGGCATCGC
The DNA here is from genome assembly GCA_035536055.1 of Paraburkholderia sp. Lineage (GTDB taxonomy): Bacteria > Pseudomonadota > Gammaproteobacteria > Burkholderiales > Burkholderiaceae > Paraburkholderia. The sequence goes on from DATLOW010000275.1 coordinate 424, forward strand.
CAGCGGCAGATTGATGCGCCAGAAGATGCGCCACGGCGAAGCGCCGTCCAGCCGCGCGGCTTCGTCGAGCTCGACGGGGATGTTGCGAAACTGGTCGGTGCAGATCCAGATCACGATAGGCAGCGAGAACGTGATGTACAGCAGGATCAGCACGATGTGCGTATCGACCAGATCGAGTTTGGTGGCGATCAGGAAGAACGGCACCGCGAGCACCACCGGGCTCACCATGCGGTTCGAGATGAACCAGAACCACAGGTCTTCCTTGCCGCGGAATTCGTAGCGCGCGAGCGCATAGGCGGCCGGCGTGCCGAGCAGGATCGCCAGCAGCGTCGTGCTGCTGGCGATGATCAGCGAATTCACCAGGCTGCCGCCCACTTCGTGCGTGAACAGCGCTTCGCCGTAATGCGCGAAGGTCGGATGAAACAGCCACTTCGGCGGATATGCGAGCGCGTCGGCCTGGCTTTTCAGGCTGGTCGTCACCATCCAGTAGAACGGAAACACCGACGACAGGAACACCACGACAAGCCCCAGAAAATGCCAGCCCGTCGCAGTGCGGCGCGCATTGCGGGCGCGCCGTGCCCGCGCGCTGAATTCGCGCTTGCCGTTGCCGGCGGATTGCGTCGACGATGCGTTCACGCAGCCTCCCGATACACGAAACGGATATACAGTCGCGACAACACGATGGTCAGAATCAGCAGCAGCACGGCCTGCGCGGACGCCATTCCCTGATCGAACAGACGGAAGCCCACCCGCTGGATGTACACGCTGATGAATTCGGTCGCGGTGCCCGGGCCGCCGCGCGTCATCGTGAACACCGCATCGAACATTTTCAGCATGTCGGCCGAGCGCAGAATCAGGATTGCCGTGAGGCCCGGCAGCAGATACGGCCGCTGCAGATGCCACAGGATCTTGCTCCACTTCGGCGTTTCGAGGCGCGCGGCTTCCTCCGCTTCCTTCGGCACCATCGCAAGTCCGGCGAGCATGATCAACGCGCAAAACGGCGTCCACTGCCAGATGTCCATGATCATCACCGACACGAACGCGAGCGTCGGATCCGCCAGCCAATCCTGCGGCGGAATGCCGAAGAAGCCGGTGAGGTAGTTCGCCACACCGAACTGCCGGTTGAAGATCAGCCGGCCGATCAGGCCGACCACTGCGTAAGTGGTCGCCATCGGGATCACGAGGCTCACGCGCGCGATCGAACGCATCCACGGCAGCGCAGTGCGATGCAGCATCAGCGCGGCGAACAGGCCGAGCGCGACTTCGATCGGCAAGGTCACGCACAAAAACAGCGCGGTGCGGCCGAGTGCGCCCCAGAACGACGGGTCAGTCAGCGTCGCGACGTAATTGTCGAACCAGATAAACGGCGTGCCCGAGCCGAGATCCGCCAGTTTGTACTGATGAAACGAGTTGTACAGCGCGAGCAGCGTCGGATAGATGCCGATTGCGGCCAGCGTGAAAATCGCGGGGATCAGAAACCAGAACGCGGGCGATCCCGGCAAGCGGAACCGCGCGCGCCGCGGCGCGGCGGCACGCGCCGCCGGGCGCGCCGCGCCGTCATCCCTTTGTACCGTGCCGTTCAGCATCGGGCCTCCTGTGTGCGTACTGCGCTGCGCATGTGGGTTACTTCAGCAGCGGCTTCTTGCCGTTGTAGTAACCGGCCTTGTTCAGGATGTCTTCGGTTTTCGAGCCGATCGTCTGCGCGCCCTCTTTGACCGACACCTGGCCCAGCATGATCTTCGTGCCCCACTCGCCGATCACTTCGGAAATCGCCGGCCATTCCGGGAAACGCGGCCGGTAGTCGGGCACACCGCCCTGCCACGATTCGACCATCGGCTTCACGAACGGGTACTTGTCCTGAATGGCCTTGTCCTTGTACAGCGCGGTGCGTGCCGGCACACCGCCCGCTTCGAGGTAAGGCTTGGCCATTTCTTCCGACGTGATCCACTGGATGAACAGCCACGACGCCGCCTGCTTCTTCGCATTCGACTTCGCATTGACCGCCAGCGAGAAACCGCCGAGCGCCGGTTTGAGACCGGCCGGTCCCTTCGGTTCGGTACTGATCGCAAGGCAGTCGCCGATCTTCGACTTGCTCGGATCGGTCAAGGTCGGATAGAACGCGGACCATTCGGTAATCATTGCGACCTGGCCTTGCGCGAGCGCATTGACCGCTTCCGCGTGATCGAAGTCGACGATGCCCGGCGGCATGTACTTCATCAGCTTCTGCCGGTATTCGAGGCCGGCCTGCGATTGCGGCGACATCAGGTTCGACTTGAACTTCGCATCGAGCAGCGAACCGCCGTTCGGCCACAGCACGCGCATAAAGCTGTCCGCGGACTGCGTTTCACCGCGCCGCGACTGCAGCGCGAACGCAAACTGGTTCTTGCTGGCGTTGGTGAGCTTCGGCGCGTACGTGTTCAGCAATTCGTCCCACGTCTTCGGCGGCTCATTGAAGCCGGCGTCCTTCAGCATGCACTTGTTGTAGAACATCAGGCCCGAGTAATTGTCGAACGGCAGGCCGTAGGTCACCTTGTCCCACGTGCCGAACGAATCGAGCAGGATCGGGAAGAACCCTGGCAGGTTCAGCTTCGGATCGGCGAGCTTCGGGTTGTCCGTGAAGGTCTTGATCGGCACCAGCCACTTGTTGCTGGCGAATTCGCCGATCCACACCACGTCGACCAGCACCACGTCCATATCGCCGCCGCCGACGAAATTCAGCACCTCTTTCTCGCGCGTGTTTTCGTACGGAATCACTTCCCACTTCACGTTGATGCCGGTTTCCTTCTCGAACTGCGGGATCAGCTTTTGCGCGGCCTTGTAGCCGGGCCGGTCGAGAAAGATCGCCTTGATGGTGGTGCCCGAATACGGCTGCGCGGCCTCCTTCAACGTCCACGCGTCCGCGTTCGCGGTGGCCAGTAGCGACGAAATGGCGATCGTCAATGCAATAGCCGTGGGCTGCAAAAAGCGCTTCTTCATTGCCTGTCTCCTGGATTGTTCTTGAGCTTTCGATTGCGATGCCGCGCCTGCCAAAACTGCTGAATCCGTAAAAACGCCTATGTGTCGCGAGCGCGCCTGAAGCGTGTTTTCACGTCGCCGCGTTTCACTTGTAATTTGCGTTTTACAAATGTATATTTTGGCCCACACCTGTTGTCAAGAGAAATATCGCAAGCACCCGATGTTGCATTGCGAAGCAACGCAGCCGTTGCGCACCGTTCGCGCAGCATGCTTCCGTCAAAGGCAACGCATACGCAGGAGACACGTATGAGCGCCGTTCATTTGCAGCAGATCCGCAAATCGTTCGCCGGCACCGAGGTTTTGAAGGGTGTCGATATCGATGTGAACGAGCACGAGTTCCTCGTGTTCGTGGGCCCATCCGGGTGCGGAAAGTCGACGCTGCTGCGCAGCATCGCCGGTCTCGAGCGCATCGATTCAGGCAACGTGCTGATCGAAGGTGAAGACGTCACCGAGCTCGAACCGTCGCAGCGCGGCGTCGCGATGGTGTTCCAGTCGTACGCGCTGTACCCGCATATGTCGGTATATGAAAACATCGCGTTCGGGCTGCGCATGATCAAGCTGCCCGAGGCGCAGATCAGGGAGCGCGTGCAGCGCGCCGCGGAAATCCTGCAGATCGGCCAGCTGCTCGAACGGCGCCCGCGCGCGCTGTCGGGCGGGCAGCGGCAGCGCGTCGCGATCGGCCGCTCGATCGTGCGCGAGCCGAAGGTGTTTCTGTTCGACGAGCCGCTGTCGAATCTCGACGCGGCGCTGCGCGTGCAGATGCGGCTCGAGCTGATCAAGCTGCACAAGCAACTGAATGCGACGATGATCTACGTGACGCACGACCAGACCGAAGCGATGACGATGGCCGACCGCATCGTCGTGCTGAATTACGGCAAGGTCGAACAGATCGGCTCGCCGCTCGAGTTGTATCGCACGCCGCGCAACCGCTTCGTCGCCGGCTTTATCGGCTCGCCGAAAATGAACTTTCTCGACGTGCGGGTGCAGAAAGCGGACGCGTCTGGTGTGACGATCGAATTGCCCGGCGGTGCGCCGCTGGTGGTGCCGGTATCGGCTGAAGCGGTCGAAGCGGGACAGCAGTTGACGCTCGGCATCCGGCCCGAGCATTTCGTCGAAGGCGTGGATGGTGGCACAAGCGGTGGCGCAAGCAGTGGCACAAGCGGCACCAGCGCCGACAGCACATTGTCCGGCGAAGTGATGGTGATCGAGCATCTGGGCAGCGAAACGCTGCTGCATCTGCGGCTCGCGGATGAGCGTGTGATTCAGGTCAAGGGCTCGGGCGAATCGAGCGCGGCCGAAGGCCAGACGATCCGCGCCGGATTCAGCGTGCGGCACGTGCACCTGTTCCGCGAAGACGGCCGTGCGCTGGATCGCAAGCACGCGGTGGCGGAAACCGCGAGCGTCAAGTAGGCGCGCGAACTCAGCCGATCAATTCGGAAATCTCGATCAGGTTTAGGTCCGGATCGCGCAGATACACCGGGCGGTTTTCTGCGTGGCGTCGGTCCGCTCGAAACAGCCGCTGCGCACCCAGCCTGAAACTCGCGGCACAAGGCTTCAGGTGCTTGCGCGCGCAACGACCTCGCGGCGGCGCGCCACATGCCATGCGCAGGCGCCGCACAGCGCCAGCAGCACGAACGCGAAGCCGCACACCGCGGGCCATGCGCCATGCTGCCAGAACCCGCCGCCCCATGAGCCGAGCACGCTCGAACCGAGATAATACGCAAGCAGATACAACGACGTGGCGTGCCCTTTCGATCCGACCGCGAGTTGCCCGACCCAGCCGCTCGCCACCGAATGCGTGATGAAAAAGCCGATCGTCAACACGACGATGCCGAGCACGATCGGTGTGAGCGGATGACATAGCGTCAGTGCGACCCCGGCCGTGCTGACCGCGACGCCGCCGAGCAGAATCGGCCCGCGCCCGCAGCGATCGGCGAGCGCGCCGGCCGCGGACGCGGCGACGATCCCGAACAGATACGCGCAGAAAATCAGGCCGGTTTGCGTCGCGCTCAAGCTATAAGGCGGCGCCATCAGCCGGAAGCCCGCATAGTTGTAGACAGTGACGAACACGCCCATCACGAGGCAGCCGACCGCGAACACCGCAGGCAGCGCGGAGGTGCGGAACTGCGCGCGCCACAATGCCACGTGATGCGCGGGGTTCAGCTGCGCGCGGCGCACGAAATTGCGCGAGGCCGGCAACAGCAACACGAACGCGACGGCTGCCACCACGTCGACGATGCCGATCGTCAGCATCGCACTGCGCCACGACAGATACTCGCTGATCACGCTCATGCCGACCCGGCCGATCATGCCGCCGAACGCCGTGCCGCCCACGTAGAGCCCCATCGCAAGTCCGAGGCCGCGCGAATCGATTTCCTCGGCCAGATAAGCCATCGCCACGGCCGGCACGCCGCCCAGCGCAAAGCCTTCGAGCGCCCGGGCGAGCAGGATGCCGTGCCAGCCCGGCGCGAGCGCGGCACCGACGTTGAACAGCGCGGCCAGCGTCATCGAAGCGAAGATCAGCCCGCGCCGGCCGAGCCGTTCCGACAGCGCGCCCGCGCACAGAATCGACAACGCGAGCAAGCCAGTCGACAAAGACAGCGCCAGCGAACTCTGCGCGGCACCGACGTGAAATTCGGCGGCGAACATCGGCAGCAGCGGCTGCACGCAATACAGCAGCGAAAAGGTTGAAAAGCCGGCAAGAAACAGCGCAAGGCTGATGCGCCGGTAAGCGGACGAACCGGGCAGCGCGCCGCGTACGGCCGCTGCAGGCGCTGCGACAGCCGCGTGGACGGCGGCGGCGGGTGCGCGGCGCAACGCAGCCGCGGAAGAACTGGAATTCACGATCGATCGACAGCAAAGCTGAAAAATGCGGAGAACCGCGATGAAATCCATTGTGCTGCGCCGCCGTTATACTGTCCAATATATGAAGCTGCATAGCGCCATACGTTTTAGCACTAGCTGCCAGCCGCCACCTACCTGCGGCTCACCACCGTCCACCCGCACGCCATGGAACTGCGCCACTTACGCTATTTCGTCGCGGTCGCGCTCGAAGGCAACTTCACGCGCGCGGCCGAAAAACTCGGCATCGGCCAGCCGCCGCTCAGCCAGCAGATCAAGAGTCTCGAACGCGAACTCGGCGTCGAACTGCTGCACCGTACGTCGCAAGGCGCGGAGCTGACCCGGGCCGGCGCGGCGTTTCTCACCGAAGCGCAGCGTGTGCTCAGCGCCGCGCAAAGCGCGATACGTGCCGCGCAGCGTGCCGCACTCGGCGAAACGGGGCATCTGCGGATCGGCTTCACCGGTTCGGCCACCTTCAATCCGGTCGTGCCGTCGTTGATCCAGCGCTTCAAGCTGCGCTATCCATCGGTCGAACTGACGTTGCAGGAGGCGAACTCGACCGTGCTGCTCGACGCGCTGCGCGACGAACAGCTCGATGCGGTGTTCTTCCGGCCCGGCCGCGTGCCGCTCGCCGGCATCGAAATGCACCGCTTTGCCGACGAGCGCATGAAAATCGTGCTGCCGTCCACCCATCCGCTGGCCGGTAAAAAGCGCCTGCCGCTCGCCGCGCTAGCCGATGAAGCGTTCGTGCTGGTGCCGGGTCCGGCCGGCGTCACGCTGTACGACGAGATCGTGCGTGCCTGCGGCGAAGCCGGTTTCAGCCCGAGGCTCGCGCAGCCCGCACCGCAGTTGGCCTCGGTGGTGAATCTGGTGGCGGCGGGGCTTGGCGTGTCGATCGTGCCGGCCGATATCGCGCAGGTGCAGGTCAACGGAGTCCGCTATCTGGACGTGCAAGGCGCGCGGCTCAGCGCGCGCCTTGCGCTCGGTTGGCGCGAAGGCGAACCGCAAGCCGCGCTCGCGAACCTGATCGCGATGCTGTGAGCCCCGCGCGGCACGCGTTGCCGCGCATAGCCGCCGTGCTTGCGCGAACCACGGACACCGAAGCTTCGCCGCATCCACTCGATATTCGGCAATACCGACATCCGCCCGCGCAGACAATGGAAGAATCCGCACTCAGTTGCGCGCCGCGCGCGAGCTGCAGCTGCCGCCGCAGGCGCGGCGAGTTCTGTCATGCAACCGAGGTCCCGGAGAACCTATGCGACGCAAGTCCCTCAGCAACACAAGCTGCCCGATTGGCCGCGCGCTCGACGAGATCGGCGACTGGTGGACCTTGCTGATCGTACGCGAAGCCTTCGATGGCGCGCGGCGCTTCCGCGATTTCGAACAACGCCTCGCGATTTCGAAGAACATCCTGACGATCCGGCTCAACATGCTGCTCGCCAAGGGCGTGTTCGAAGCCCGGCCGGCGCGCTCGGGCGCCTACAAGGAATATCACCTGACGCGCAAAGGCGCGCGGCTGTGGCTGGTGCTGGTGGCGCTGCGCCAATGGGGCGAGGATCACCTGTTCGAAGACGGCGAAACCTGCGGTGTGCTGCGCGATCGCAACGGTCAGCCGGTGCAGCGGCTACAGGTGCTGGCGGCGGATGGCGCAGTGCTCGCGCAAGCCGATACGGAGGTGTCGTTCGAGGTGCGCGGCGGCGCGCCGCCGTCGGCGTCCGCTTCGAGCGCGGCGGGATAGCGTTATCGCGGTGGAGCCGCGTCGCGTCGCTGCGCGCACAGCCGCCGCCGCGGCGCCTTTACCGCCCGGCGCCCGCCTCGGCTTCGGTGCGCACCACCACGCAGTTGCGCCCGCGGCGTTTCGCTTCGTACAACGCGGCGTCGGCGGCCTCGACCAGCGAGGTCATCACCGCCCCCGGCGCCGGCACCGCAGCCGCACCGCCGACGCTGACCGTCACGTGCTGGGCAGCCGACGAATTGCGATGCTCGATACCCAGCGCCGCCACTTCGAGGCGGATTTTCTCGGCCAGCAACCGCGCCCCGCCCACTGAGGTGCCCGGCAGCACCACCATGAACTCCTCGCCGCCGTAACGCGCGGCGATATCGCCGGCGCGCCCGAGGCAATGCTCGACGGTCGCGGCGATTTTCTTCAGCACTTCGTCGCCGGCCACGTGGCCATAGGTGTCGTTGTACTGCTTGAAGTTGTCGACGTCGATCATCAGCATCGACATCACGCTCTGTTCGCGCGCGCTGCGCCGCCATTCGGCGGCCAGATACTCGTCCAGATAACGGCGGTTCGACAGCCCGGTCAGGCCGTCCGAATGCGTCAGACGCTGCAGTTCGAGATTCGCTTCGAGCAATTGCTGCTGCGATTGCCGCAGCGCTCGGTACGCCTCGTCGCGTTGCAGCAGGTTCACATACGAGCGCGAGTGATAGCGCACCCGCGCAACCAGTTCGATGCTGTCCGGCAGCTTCACGAGATAGTCGTTCGCGCCGGCCGCGAACGCGGCGCTCTTGATGGCCGGCTCCTCTTTCGTCGACAGCACGATGATCGGCACGTCGCGCGTTTCGGGCGCGCTGCGATACGCGCGCACCAGCGTCAGACCGTCCACGCCCGGCATCACCAGATCCTGCAGGATCACGGTCGGCCGGGTCTGGATGACCGCGTTCATCGCCTCCTCGGGTTTCGCGCAGTAGTGGAAGTCGATCCCCTCCGCACCGAGCAGCGCCTGGCGCACCGCATGCGCGACGATCGCCTGATCGTCGACCAGCAAGACCATCGCGGGCACTTCGGCGGCGGGCGGCGTAGCGAGCGCAGCGCGCGCCGCTTCGAGCGCCGCATCGGCCTCGGCGGCGTGGTCCGCGGCGCTCGATTCAAATGAGCCGGATTGATTGATTCCCATAGCTGTACCCGTTTTAACCCGTTTTGCTGAATAACCTTTTACTGCCGGCCCATGACCGCGACCAGATCGCCGGCGATCCGCTCAAGCGGCAGGATGCGCCGCGCGGCGTTCAACGCGGCCGCCGCCTTCGGCATGCCGTACACGGCGCTGCTTGCTTCGTCCTGCGCGATCGTGTCGTAGCCTTTGTCACGCATCGCCTTCAGGCCGATCGCGCCGTCGCGGCCCATGCCGGTCAGCAGCACGCCGACCGCGTCGCCGCGCCAATGCTCGACGACGCTGTGAAAAAACACGTCGACCGACGGCCGGTACGGCGTCTCGGCCGGTTCGCGCGTATAGCACAGCGAGCCGTCGCGCGCGAGCCGCAGGTGGTCGTTGGTGGCCGCGAGCAGCACTTCGCCCGCTTGCGGACGATCGTCGGTGCACGCGATCCGCACGCATAGCGCGGTCTGTCCATCGAGCCATTGCGCCATGCCTTGCGCAAAGGCCTTGTCGACGTGCTGCACGATCACCACCGGTGCGCCGAAATTGACCGGCAGACTGCCGAGCACTGCCGCGAGCGCCGTGGGACCGCCCGCCGACGCGCCGATCGCGATCAGCGGCGCACTGCGCTCGCGCACGACATCAGCCGTCTGCGACGGCGCCGCCGCACTGCGATTGACCAGCAGCTTGCCGATCTGGTCGATCTTCGCCAGCAGCGCTTCGGACGCGTTTGCCACGCCGTTGCCGCTGGCCAGTGTCGGCGTATCGACGGCATCGAGCGCGCCCGCGCCCATCGCTTCGTAGACGCGCGACGCATTCGCGCCGACGCTGCTCGTCACGACCAGAATCGGGCACGGCGCGCGCGTCATGATGCGCCGCGTCGCTTCGACGCCGTCGAGCTTCGGCATGATCAGGTCCATCAGCACCACGTCGGGCGGCTGCGCGATGCAAAAGTCGACGGCCTGCGCGCCGTCGGTCGCGACCCATAGCACGCGGTGCTCGTCGCGCCGCGCAATCGCACGGCGCAGCGCTTCGACGGCGAGCGGCAAATCGTTGGCGATGCCGATGTTCATCTGCGAGCGTCTCCT
>DATLOW010000276.1:0-4165 GCA_035536055.1 Paraburkholderia sp.
CGCCTGAGCCGGCGGCGCAAACGCGCGCGAATACGGATCGCTGTCCACCACGCCGCGCGCAACCTCGAACACGCGCTGTGCATCGTGCGCGTTGTGCGCGAAGATCGACACGCAATCGAGCGATTTGCAGGCCGGCACCACGCCTTGCGTACTCAATACGCCCTTGGTCGGCTTCAGGCCGACCAGACCATGAAACGCCGCCGGCACACGCCCCGAACCGGCCGTATCGGTGCCCAGCGAAAATGCCGCAAGGCCGAGCGCCACCGATACCGCCGAGCCCGAGCTCGAGCCGCCCGACGCATAGCGCGGATCGAGCGCATTGCGGCCTGCGCCATACGGCGAGCGCTGACCGGACAGGCCGGTCGCGAACTGGTCGAGGTTGGTCTTGCCGATCGGAATCGCACCGGCGGCGATCAGGCGCTCGACCACCGCCGCGCTTTTTTCCGGCGTGTATGCATACGCGGGACAGCCCGCCGTGGTCGGAATGCCGGCCAGATCGATGTTGTCCTTGATGGCGAACGGCATGCCGTACAGCGGCAGCGTCGCGGGATCCTTGCCGGCCAGCGCGTCGGCGTAGACCATCATCTCGTCGCGCGTGAGCGGGCGGATCCACACGTGATGCGGATCGTCGCCCGCAGTGCGCGCGGCGATCTGTTCGACCAGCTGCGCGGGCGTCAGACTGCCGGCGCGATAGCGCGCGGCCAGCGCCGCCATCGTCAGCGGTTCCGCCGCCGGGTTCGGTTGCGTCATTTGCACGTGACCTCCTCAATTGCACGGGCCGCGACGGCAGTGCGCACCGTCATCAGCCGCTGTCCCGCGATTACCGCTGCGCCTTCCGCGCAGTCGAGCGTTTCGACTACGCCGTCTTCCAGCGCAGTAATCGACACTTCCATTTTCATCGATTCGACGATCGCCACCGCCTGCCCTTCGGCGACGCGTTCGCCCTGCTTGACCAGCAGTTTCCACACGCTGCCGGACACGTCCGCGACGATCGCGCGCACGCCGTCGGCAAGCGCCTGCGCGGATGCATCGCCTGCGCCGGCCGCCGCGTTCGCGTCGGTGCCCGGTTCGCCGACGTATTCCGCGGTACCGGCTGCGCGCCAACGCTCGCGCTCCGCTTCGAAGGCTGCCTGCTGCGATGTCTTGAACGCGGCGATCGACGGCGCTTCGTCGCGCAAGAAGCGGTTATAAGCGCCGAGGTCGAACACCGACTCTTCGATCTTCAGGCTCGCACGGCCCGCGACGAAGTCCGCACGCAGTTCGAGCAGTTCCGCTTCGCTGACTTCGTAGAAACGGATCTCGTCGAAAAAGCGCAACAGCCACGGCTTGCCCGCTTCGAATTCGCGCGTCGTGCGATAGCGATTCCACATCTGCACGGTGCGGCCGACGAACTGATAGCCGCCCGGCCCTTCCATGCCGTACACGCACAGATACGCGCCGCCGATGCCGACCGCGTTTTCCGGCGTCCACGTACGCGCCGGGTTGTACTTGGTGGTGACGAGCCGATGACGCGGATCGAGCGGCGTGGCGACCGGCGCGCCGAGGTAAACGTCGCCGAGGCCCATCACCAGATAGCGCGCATCGAACACGATGCGCTTCACATCGTCGATGCTGGACAGCCCGTTGATGCGGCGAATGAACTCGATATTGCTCGGGCACCACGGCGCATCCGGCCGTACCGATTGCATATAGCGTTCGATGGCGATGCGCGTCGACGGGTCGTCCCACGACAGCGGCAGATGCACGATGCGGTTCGGCACGCGCATGTTGTCGACGGCGGGCAATTCGGTTTCGGCGCGCCGCAGATGCGCGAGCAGCGCATCGCGCGACAGCACGCGGCGATCGAAATGCACCTGCAGCGAACGGATGCCCGGCGTCAGATCGATGATGCCCGGCAAGCGATGCGCGTCGACCCAGTTCATCAGCGCGTGCACGCGGAAGCGCAGATTCAGGTCGAGCACCAGCGGACCGTATTCGACCAGCAGGTTCTGGTCGCCCGATTGACGGTAGACCACGCCGATGCCGTCGCCGGCGGCGGGATTACGATCGAGTACGCAGGCATCGCTGCCGGTTGCGGTGGCGATGACAGAATCGGCGTGACGGGTCGCGGGCGCATCGACCGCGGTACCGGTTGCAATATCCGCTGCGATATCCGTTGCGGCGGGTGCTTCGACACTGCGCGACTGGGCAGCAGCCACATGCACCGGCGCAAAGCGCACCGTATCGCCGGGACGCAGCTGGCCCAGTTTCCACAGTTCGTCGGCCACCACCGTCACCGGGCACACGAAGCCACCGAGGCTCGGGCCGTCCGGGCCGAGAATCACCGGCATGTCGCCAGTGAAATCGACGGCGCCGATCGCATACGCATTGTCGTGAATGTTCGACGGATGCAGACCCGCTTCACCGCCGTCGGCACGTGCCCACTTCGGCACCGGGCCGATCAGGCGTACTCCTGTGCGGCTCGAGTTGTAGTGCACGGTCCAGCTCGTGCCGTACAGCATCTCGATGTCTTCCGGCGTAAAGAAGTCCGGTGCGCCGTGCGGGCCATTCAGCACGTGCAGTGTCCACGCATGGGTCAGCTGCGGAATCTGCTCGGCAGGCAGTTCAGCGCCTGCGTCACCTTGATCCGCGCCGGCCGACAGATGCAGCACGTCCCCTTTGCGCAGCGCACGTCCCGCATGTCCACCGAACAGGCCCAGCGTGAAGGTCGCCTTGCTGCCGAGATAGTCCGGCACCTGCAGGCCGCCCTTCACCGCGAGGCACGCGCGCACGCCTGCCCCGCTCACGCCGCCGAGCTTCAGCACCGCGCCGGGCAGCGCGCGCAGCACGCGCCAGAACGGCACCGGCTTGCCGTCGAGCGTCGCGGCCAACGCTGCGCCGCCGAGCACGAACTGCGTCGCGGTATTAAAGCGCAGCGTCGCGCCGACCATCGTGAATTCGAGCCCAGCTGCATCCGCCGGGTTGTCGAGCAGCTGGTTCGCAAGCGCGAACGACAGATCGTCCATCGGGCCCGATGGCGGTACGCCGATGTCCCAGTAGCCGAGGCGGCCCGGCAACTGCTGCACGGTGGTCTGCACGCCGCCATCGAGCACATCGATGGTGTGCGGCGCGAACACGAAACGCGACAGAAACGCGGTGGTCTGCACGCCGCGTGCAAAGGTATCGGAGCCGGTCACCGCGCGCAGATAGTCGAGGTTGGTTTCGATACCGTACAACTGGGTGCGCTCGAGTGCATCGCGCAGCGTCGCCAGCGCCGCGGCGCGCGTCGGCCCCTTGACAATCAGCTTCGCGAGCAGCGGATCGTAGAACGCGCTGACTTCGGTGCCCGCATCGACCCACGTGTCGACCCGCACGCCCTCCGCGAACGCGACATGCGTCAGCGTGCCGGCGCTCGGCTGAAACTGCTTGTGCGGATCTTCCGCGTAGAGGCGCACCTGGATGCTCGCGCCGCGCGCCACCGGTGTCAGCGTAGCAAGCGGCGCCAGCGTCCCTTCGGCCTGGCGGATCATCCACTCGACCAGATCGAGACCCGTCACCTCTTCCGTCACGCAATGCTCGACCTGCAGCCGAGTGTTGACTTCGAGAAAATAGAAACGGCGCGTGGTCGCGTCGAACACGAACTCGACGGTGCCCGCCGATTCGTACTTGACCGCCTGCGCGAGGCGCACCGCGCTTGCATGCAGCGTCGCGCGTTCTTCGTCGGTGAGCCCCGGCGCCGGGGTTTCCTCGATTACCTTCTGGTTGCGCCGCTGCACCGAGCAATCGCGCTCGCCCAGCGCGAGCACGTTGCCCGCGCCGTCGCCGAAAATCTGCACTTCGATATGGCGCGCCGCTTCGACGAACTTCTCGACGTACACGCCGGCATTCGCGAAGTTCGCTTCGCCCAGACGCACGACCGACGCGAACGCCGCTTCGAGCTGCGCGGCATCGCGGCACAGCGACATGCCGATACCGCCGCCGCCCGCGGTGCTTTTCAGCATCACCGGGTAGCCGATCGCCTCGGCCTCGGACAGTGCAGTGGCAACATCAGGCAACAGGCCGGTACCCGGCAACAGCGCGACGTGGTTCTCACGCGCCAGTTCGCGCGCCGTGTGCTTCAGTCCGAACGCGCGCATCTGCGCAGGCTGCGGCCCAATAAAGCGAATGCCGGCATCCGCACAAGCCT
>DATLOW010000277.1:0-5428 GCA_035536055.1 Paraburkholderia sp.
CGCTTGCCGAACGCGCGGCGTTTCTGGAGCGTGCCCGTAACCTGCGCGATTCGGCAGGTTACGGGTCTGTGGCTTGCCGGTTCGGGCCTATGAAAGCGCCTCGGTCAGATACGCGACGACTTGCCGGATGTTGCCTTCATCGCGGGAGATAAACGCCCATTGGCCGACGCGATGAGACTTCAACAGCCCGGCGTCGATCAACGCGGACAGATGCGCCGACACGGTGGATTGCGACAGCCCGGTGCGCGCCTGAATCATGCCGATCGGCACGCCGCCTGAGCACACCACTTCGGCACCCGGAAAGCTGGCGGCCGGGTCTTTCAACCAGTTCAGAATGTTTCGCCGCACCTGGCTGGCCAGTACGCGATGGATCTTGTCAGCGTCGATCATGTCGGATCACCCAGCGCGCGTGCTCAGAACATGTCCGGAGACTGCGGTCGGTGCGCTGCGCTTTGCGACTGCACGTGAGGCGCGGACCGCGACGGTATGAACGGTCCGGTGATCATGTCCGCATAGCTGCTGCCTGGGCCTACCATCGGAAACACGTCGGCTTGCTGATCGATCATCACTTCGAGGAACGCCGGCCCGTCGAATTCGACGAACGCGCGCAGCTTTTCCTCCAGTTCGTCCGGCGACGTTACGCTGAACGCAAATTCAAAACCGTCGGCGCGCGCCGCCATCACGAAGTTCTTGCGATGAAGCGCCTTATCGCTCACATACAGCCGGCCTTCGTAAAACAGACGCTGCCACTGCCGGATCATGCCGTCGCCGAGATTGTTGAGCAGCAGCACCTTGACCGGAACGCCATAGGTGCTCGCCGTTTCCAGTTCGCCGGCATTCATCCGGATACTGCCGTCGCCGTCGATGTCGATCACCAGCGCATCGGGTCGCGCCAGCTGTGCGCCGATCGCGGCAGGCAGCCCGAAGCCCATGGTGCCCATGCTGCCCGACGTCAGCAGGCTGCGCGGCTCGGCAAACTGAAAATACTGCGCGGCCCACATCTGATGCTGGCCGACGCCGGTGCAGACGATCGCGCGCCCGCCGGTGATTTCGCTCAGCTTTTCGACCACGAGCTGCGGCTGGATCGCCGGGTTGTCGCGGTCGTAGTTCATGCCGTAGGTTCGCTTCAGATCCGCGATCCGATCGAGCCAGCCGGCCGGCGATTCCACTGCGGGGCTAGCGTCCATCAGCGACAGCAGCGTGTCTTTGGCATCGCCGACGTGCGTCCAGTGTGCGCGTTTGACCTTGTTGATTTCCGCTTCGTCGATATCGATGTGCGCGACATAGTCCGCACGCGGCGCAAATGCATCGGGACGGCCGCCCGCGACGCGATCGTCGAAGCGCGCGCCCACCGCGATCAGAAAATCGCAGTCCTCGACCGCATAGTTTGCGCACGCGGCGCCATGCATGCCGAGCATGCCGAGGCACAACGGATGTTGCGTGGGTATGGCGCCGAGACCCATCAGCGTCGTGACGACCGGCAGCCGGTAGCGTTCGGCGAACTGCCGCAATTCGGCCGCGCCGCCGCCGGAGATCACGCCGCCCCCGACGTACAGCAGTGGCCGTTGGCTTTGCCGCAGCATGCGGAAAAATTCAACCCGCTTGTCTTTGCCCAGTCGCGCGCCCTTTGCGACCATCCGCAGCCGGTCGGTGTAGCCGCGGAACTGCAGCGTGCCTTCGCCCTTGTAGGGGCCACGCCAGTTCTGAATATCCTTCGGTACGTCGACCACCACCGGGCCGGGGCGGCCCGTGCGGGCAATCTCGAAGGCCGTGCGCAGCGTTTCTTCCAGCTTCGTCGGGTCGGTGACCAGAAACACCTGCTTCGCGCATGCGGACATGATGTTAAAAACGGGCGCCTCCTGAAACGCATCGGAACCAATCGCGGCGCGCGGCACCTGCCCGCAAATCAGCACGACCGGAATCGAATCGCCGTTGCAATCGGCGATCGGCGTGACGGCGTTGGTGGCGCCCGGGCCCGAGGTCACCATAAAAACGGCGACCTTGCCGCTGGCGCGTGCATAGCCCGCCGCCATAAAACCGGCGGACTGTTCGTTGGCCGGCACGACGAGCCGGATCTGCCGCTCAGGGTTGCGCTCGTGCATCTGGTTGAAGCGGAACACGGCGTCGTAGGTCGGCAGGATCGCACCGCCGCTGTAGCCGAATAGCGTATCGACACCTTGTTCGCTGAGCACGCGCAAGATGATGTCGGCGCCTGACATTGCTTCGCCGGGTTGCGGCGATTTCACAGGGAGAGGGGCGGCAATCTGATCGGGTGAAGGCATGACTGACTCGTAGGGAAACGGAGCGCTGACAATGCAGCGGCAGCATCGAACGACGATTCCCTTCCAACTCAAGAACAGCTTATGTTCAGCACCAGTTTCCGGACTTCGCTGCGACGGGTTCTCCGCGTGTTGCTCGGTCCAGCCAACGCGTTTGTGATGTGCTTCTGGAGGAATGGCGAGGGTGACAGCGGCCATTCTGCCAACGATCACCCGACTGCGGCCGGCGACGAACGTGCTTCGCGCGCCAGAATGGCGCGCATCTGGGCCAGGCCCGCCGCGCGCTGCTGCGCAATGCGCGCCGATCTGTTACACCCACGCACGAGTCAATTAACGGATACGGCATCCTTTCTGTGCGGCCGTTGCGGTAAGCTGGGCCATCGCTCGTTACCGCTGGATCGCAGTCGTATCGTCGCAGTCACGCGCAGATCAGGCGCTCATCAGGCAGTCATCAGGCCGCAGCCCGGTGCCAACGCGAGTATGTTCATACTTGATAAAGGTCATGGCATGAAAGTCGCCATTGTTGTATTCGATGGTGTGCAGGCACTCGATGTTGCAGGCCCCATGGACGTGTTCGCCGAGGCCAACGCCTCGCTGCCGGAACATCAAAGATATCAGGTCGTTCTCGTAGGATCGCGCGCCGGTACCGTGACGTGCTCGAACGGCATGCAGCTTTCGGTGCCGTTCGGCTATGAAGACTTCGACGTGCAATGCGATCTGCTGCTGGTAGCGGGCGGGCCGCAGTTGCCCGATACGCGTCTCGCACCCGCGTTTGTGCAATGGCTGCAAGCTCAGGCGCGCAGTGCGGCCCGGTATGGCTCGGTCTGCAACGGCGCATTCGTGCTGGGGCATGCAGGCCTGCTCGACGGCCAGCAGGCAACCACGCACTGGGCCGACGCGGAGCGCCTCGCGGCCGAGTTTCCGCGCGCGCATGTGCAGCCCGACCGGATCTTTACGCGCGATGGGCGTCTGTTCACGTCGGCCGGCGTGACGGCCGGCATCGATCTGTGTCTGTCGCTGGTCGGCGAGGATTGGGGACATGAGCTGGCGGTGCGGGTTGCCAAGCGCCTCGTTGTGTATATCCAGCGGGAAGGCGGGCAGTCGCAGTACAGCCCGTACGTCGGCATACGCGCGGACGACGATACGATCATCGGCAAGGTGCATCGTTACGTGATCGAGCATATCGCCGACGCGCTGTCGATCGAACAGCTCGCGAAGGCGAGCGCGGTGAGCCGGCGCACATTCTCGCGGCTGTTCGCGAAGTACGCGAAGGTGACGCCGTCGGCATTCGTCGAACAGGTGCGCGTCGATGCAGCGAGGAAGTTGCTGGAGGAGACCGACGCGCCGCTGAAGACGGTGGCGTTCAATTGCGGCTTTCACAGTGCGACGCATATGCGCACCACGTTCTCGCGGCGGCTCAATGTGACGCCGAAGGCCTATCGCGAACGGTTCCGCGGCGCGGTAAGCGAAACGCATCTGGCGTTGCATCGTGCCAGCGAGCGTGTCGAGATGGCGGATCTGGAAGCGGTGGCCTAGTGTCGATGAAAAGGGCTTTGTTTGCGTCCGCTTCTGCGTCTGCGTCTGCGCTCGACGCCAGTGGTTCCGTTTCATCGGCAGGTCTGCCGGATATTCTCGAGCCGGGTCTGTCGGTGGTGTTTTGCGGAATCAACCCGGGTGCGCTTGCTGCCGCGACCGGGCGCCACTTCGCGGGCCGGGGCAACCGCTTCTGGCGCGTGGTTCATCTGGCCGGTTTCACACCTGTACAGCTTGGTCCCGAAACCGATCGCACCTTGCTGCAGTATGGTTGCGGGCTGACCACCGCAGTCTCGCGTGCCACTGCGCGCGCGGATCAACTATCGCACGACGAGTTTCGTGCCGCCGCCTCCGGCTTCGAGCAAAAGATCCGGCAATACGCGCCGCAGTACGTCGCGTTTCTCGGCAAGATGGCGCTTGCTGCGATGTCCGGCGAGCGCGATATCGAATGGGGCCTTCAACAACGGCAGTTCGGCGGCGCGCGGGTCTGGGTGCTGCCAAACCCCAGCGGTCTGAATCGCTCGTATAGCCTCGATGCATTGGTGCTCGCGTATCGCGAGCTTCAGCTGGCAGCCGCTTTACCGCGCTGACGAAGCCTTGGCTGCCGCTGCCGCATTAGCGCCGTCGTTGAGATGCGGATTGTCGCGCAACGCGTCGGTCACGAATTCGATAAACGTGCGAATCTTGCCGCTCGTCGCGCGCCGCTCCATGTGCAGCAAGCTGACTGGCGTCGGCTCTGGTTCGAACGCGCTCAGCACCGGCCGCAGCGTTCCGTCTTGCACCTCAGGCGCAGCCTGGTACGACAGCAATTGGGTGATGCCGACGCAATCGGCGGCCGCCATCACAGCCGCCGGAGCCAGATCGACGATCATCCGCGGCTGAATCCGCACCGGCACGCGCGAGCCTTTTTCATAAAACGACCATTCGAGCGGGTGGCTGACGCCCGTAAACGAAATGCAGCTGTGCTTGACCAGTTCTCTCGGATGCACGGGCTCGCCGTGCTCCGCCAGATATTCAGGCGACGCGTAGGTGCGGCGCCGGACAAAACCCAACGGCACCGCGAAGATCGACGAATCGCCCAGATGACCAATACGGATTGCGATGTCAACGCCTTCATCGAGCAGACGCGTAGTCCGATCGACGTAGATCGCATTGATGTGCACGTCCGGATATTGCTTTGCGTATGCGTTGACCAGCGGCGCAATAAACCGCTGGCCGAACAGCACCGGAGCGGTGACGGTCAGGTTGCCTACCGGGTTGTTCTGCTCGATCGCAAGGTTCGCTTCCGCTTCCGTGATCGTATCGAGCACCTGACGGCATGTATCCAGATAAGAGATACCCACGTCGGTCGGCCGGATCGAGCGCGTCGTACGGGTGATCAGTTGCGCACCCAGCCGGGCCTCGAGCGAGGCCAACGCACGCGATACGGCGGGCGCCGACATGCCCAGCTTTTCTGACGCGCCTGTCACGCTGCCCCGGTCAACGATGGCAATGAAGACCTCCATCTCGCGCAATCTGTCCATCTCGCTCTCTGCTTCAGTGTGTTCGTTCCGAACCTGGCATTTTAGGCAGCGTACTCCCGGAAACCAGTGCTGGCGAGTTCGATTGACCTGAAA
>DATLOW010000278.1:0-4264 GCA_035536055.1 Paraburkholderia sp.
GCGCCCGCTGCCGTCGGCCCATTTGTCGCACGCATCCACGCCGATGTTGTACTGCGCGGGAATGCGCCACGTGAAATGCTCGTTGACGGCCTCGTAGGTGCGCTCATGGCTAAGCATCGCGTTCTCCCGGTCGGGCTTCGGTGGCGTTCTTTCCGGTTGCGTTTCAGTGGCGTTCTTCACAAGGCGCGCGCGCCGCGCTCAACGGTCATCGCTGTCGTTGTCGTCATGCTTCTTTCCCGCGCTGCCGGGACGCAGCGCGCGCACGCCGGCCAGAATCAGCAGCGCGACGACTGTGCTGAGGATCGCGGTCGCCTCGCGCCCCAGCCCGCACGCGACACCCACGCCCGCCGCGAGCCACAGGCTGGCCGCCGTGGTCAATCCGCGCACCTCGCGCGCCTCGCTCAGCTTAATGATCGCGCCCGCGCCGAGAAAGCCGATGCCGGACACCAATCCCTGCAGCACGCGGCTCATATTGTCCTGCGAGAAGCCGGCCTGCAGCGGCACCAGCACGAACAGCGCGGAGCCGGTCGCCACCAGCATATGCGTGCGCAGTCCGGCATCGCGGCCCGCCATCTCGCGCTCGAAGCCGAGCACGCCGCCGAGCAGCAGCGCAAAGCCGAGACGCATCACCACTTGCGTGATGCTCGATACATCTTTCAGATCGGAGAACTCGCGTAGCGCGGTGATCCAGACTTCGTGCAGCCAGCCGTCCATGGGTCGGGGTCTCCTTGACGCGCGTGCGACGGTGTTGTCGCGAACGGTCGCCGCGTTTTAACCGGGGTGCAAACAACTGCCAGTATGATGACGTCGCGCGCTCGACGGGAATGGGCTCGAGGCCCGCGGC
The DNA here is from genome assembly GCA_035536055.1 of Paraburkholderia sp. Lineage (GTDB taxonomy): Bacteria > Pseudomonadota > Gammaproteobacteria > Burkholderiales > Burkholderiaceae > Paraburkholderia. The sequence continues at coordinate 845 of DATLOW010000278.1, forward strand.
AACACGGCCGGAGCGGCGCGGCTGCGCTGAGTTTAGCGCAGCGCGCATGCCGCGCTGCATGCGCTGGCGTCGTGCGTTTTTGTACCTATTGCCGGCAGCCGCCCGGGCCGCCACAATGCGCCATCTGTGGGAGGAATATGAAGAAGCGCTTGCTGCTCGCAGGGTTGAGCGTGCTGGCGGCCTGTACGTCCGTGTCCAACGTCGAAGTGCGGCCCAACGGCGCGTTGATGATCACGAGCCGGGCGCGTAACAGCTTTACATCGTGGAACAGCGTCCGCAACGCCGGGCTCAAACGTGCAAACGCGTACTGCAGCAAGCAGAACAAGCGCATGCATACGGTCGAGGTCCATACCAACGGCGTGCGTGGCGTCAACGACGAGTCGATCGAAATTACCTTCGAGTGTTTTTGACGTCTGCGTACTTGAGGTGCGCGCATTTGCGCGTCGTGCTTTGATATTTGCGCTTTGATATTTGCGCTTTGATATTCGCGCTTTCGACATTTGCGGCGGGCGCGTGGCCAGGCAGCACGCACGCGCGCGCTGCGACGCTCCGCCCGCTTACTGCGCTTACCTACTGCTTATCCCCTGCTACGCAAAGTCCGAAGGCCCCGGCTCGGGCACGCCTTTGGGCGGATCGGTGTCGCCGATCGGCGTGTCGTCATCGTCCGCGCTGTTTTTGCCGGTCTGTTTTTCGTCGCCGCTGTCCGGCTGCTCGCCCTTCTCCGGTAACGGCTGATCGAGACCGGGTTCGACCGGCGTCGGAATCGCATCGCCGATCGGCTTCGAGGTCTCGGTCGGCGACTGCTCGGCAGGGTCCTGCGGCACGTCGTCTTCGTCAGTGGCCGGTTTCTCCGTAACCATGGTCGGCTCCCACATCAGGTGACATAACAGCGATAGACCAGCAACGCCCGTACCCGGCTGCATCAAGCGACGGCCGTACCTGCATGGGTGGGCGAAAGGGAAAAGCGACGCCGCGCGGCAGCAAACATCGCGCGGTGACAGTGCGGGTTGATAAGGGATGCTGACGGGTTGCGTTGGCGGTGCTGGCTTGCGGTGCTGGCTTGCGGTGCTGGCTTGCGGTGCTGGCTTGCGGTGACGGCTTGCGTTGACGGCTTGCGTTGACGGCTTGCACTGATGCCCGCGGTGACCACCCGCCATGACGGCCCGCCGCGACGGCCGGCGCCACTACTGACGCGCCACCCAACCCGCCAAAAACCCCCGCGCGTACGCTCCCTTCATCCGCGCGCTGTCGCCTGCGCAGTCTGCCGGCCCTGCGGAGCAGCCGCTTGCGGCCCTCGCGCAAACGACGCGCACAGCCGGTTCGCCGCCACCGATCCCGCCACCGCCAGCACCACCGGCACCAGCACCGGATGCGCCACGTGCGTGAACTCGGCGATCAACACAATCGCCGTAAGCGGCATATTCATCGACGACGCGAGAAACGCCGCCGCCCCGATCAGCGCAAACGCGCCCGATGGAATGCCCGAGCCAGACAGACTTGCTGCGCCGCCGAGCACGACGCCAAGCAGCGCACCGACGGCCAGCCCCGGCGTCAACAGTCCGCCGTGCGCGCCGACCCGCAGGCTGCTCGCCGTGATCAGCACCCGCAGACCGAGCAGCGCGGCCGCCAGCCCCAGCGTCAGCTCGTTGCCGAAGCCCAGCTGCACGACGCTCTTGCCATTACCGAGCAGTTGCGGAAAGTACACAGCCAGCACGCCGATCGTCGCGAAGTTCAGCACGCCCAGCAGCGGCATCGACCAGCCGCCGCGCGGCGCCGCGGCGCTGGCCCGGTCGGTGAGCCATTTGAACCCGTATGCCGCGATGCCGAGCACCGGTCCGGCGACGAGCGCGAACATCAGCAGGCCGCGGCTCACGTTGAAAGCGGGAATCGCATACTGCAGTTCGTTGCCGAGGCCGATGCGCGCCACCACGGCCGCCAGCGCCGAAGCCGCCAGCGCAGCAGCCGCCGCCGATGCGCTGAATGAACCCAGCATCACTTCGAGCACGAACACGGCGCCGCCGAGCGGCACGTTGTACACCGCCGCGAGCCCAGCCCCGGCACCGCACGCGATCATCAGCCGGGTTTCGCGCGGGCTTAGTTGCGCCACCTCCGACAGCCAGCTGGCAACTAGCGCGCCCGCTTCGCGCGGCGCGACTTCGCGGCCGAGCGGCGAGCCCATTGCGACGGTCGCGATCTGCAGCAGCACGTGGACGAGCGTGCTGCGCGCCGGCATGCGCGCCGCGGACGAAGCCGCCGCCTTCTTGACGCTGACGAGCGGCGCCCCGAAGCGCCGCAGCGCCCACCAGCCGAAGCCTGCGAGCGCCCCGCACAGCGCCATCACCGCGATGCGCCGCTGCGGCGACGCCGCGCTGACACCCTGCAGGAAAGTCTGCGTATCGACCAGGGCATCGAGGCTGTAGCCGTAAGCGACGTGCTGGATCGCATGCAGCAGCAGTGCGAGCAGCATGCCCGCCAGCCCTGCGCCGACGCCCGTCGCCACCGTGACGGCGGCCACGCGTGCCATGGAGCTGCGCATCAGCAGGCGCAGCGGCGTCGCGCGAACGGTTGAAGGCGAAGACATGGCAGCAATCCCGAACAAGATTCGATTCCGCCACTATAGGGTTTTCACTTACATTCTACAAATTACTTTATTTGATCGATTAATGCGCAAGTTGCATACAGCACGTGGCGCAGCTGATTGCCGCCGGCCTGACACATTCCATTACAAAACAGCCCGAAACAACATATCGCCATTACATGCGCGCTCTACAGTTGGCTGGACAAATAGCAACCATTCTCATTTGCCAGCCATCACGATGTCGAATTTCCAGATGTTTGCGGTACGCCGCGAGGCCGCCGCCCGCGTAGCCAGAAGTGCTGCCGCGCTGCTGCTCGTCGTATGCGGCGTGTTGCTGCACCATGCGCCGGCGCGCGCCGCCACGTCCACCGCACCTGCCACGCCTGCGGCACCCGCCACACTGACCGATCTCGCCGGCCGCACGATCCACATACCGCAGACCGAACCGAAGCGGATCCTGCTCGGCGAAAGCCGCCTGCTGTCGGCCGTCGCACTGCTCGACGGCCAGCATCCGCTGTCGCGCATCGTCGGCTGGCAAGGCGACCTGCCGACCATGGACCCGCAAACCTTCGATGCGTACGCGCAGACCTTCCCCGCGATCCGCCAGATTCCGTTGATCGGAAAGGCCACCGAGGACAGCATCAGCGACGAAAAGGCGCTGAGCCTGAGGCCCGACGTAGCGATCTTCAGTCTCGCCGGGCATGGGCCGAGCCGCTACAACGCGCTGGTCAAGCAGCTCGAGGCGACCGGCACGACCGTGGTGTTCGTCGACTTCCGGCTGCATCCGCTGCAGGACACGCTACCGAGCATCAAGCTGCTCGGCGCCGTGCTGCATCGCGAGC
>DATLOW010000279.1:0-12372 GCA_035536055.1 Paraburkholderia sp.
CGCGCTCGCGGTGCGCACGCGCTGCGCGATCGCGTCGAGCGCGTGGTCCTGGCCGATCACGCGCGCGGCAAGCAGCTCCTGCAGATTCAGCACGGTGCGCAGTTCGTCCTTCACCATGCGGCCGAGCGGAATGCCGGTCCACGCTGCGACGATTTCGGCCACCACGTGCGCGTCCACCTGTAGCGGCACCATCGGCGTGCCCTTCTGCAGCTCGGCGAGCGCGGCCACGCGTTGCGCCAGTTGCTCGCGCAACTGTGTGGCGGAAGGTGCGTCGGCTGCGGCGTCGTTGCGGATATCCGCGCCATTCGCACCGTTAGCGTGGTTCGTACCGGCCGCGCCCGCGCCGTCCGCGCTACCTGCGCTATTGCGCGCCGCATCGATCTGCGTGCGCAAACGGACGATCTCGCTAACCAGCGCGCTCTCCTCGTCGAAATGCGCGCGATCGCGTGTCAACGCGTCCGCATCGGCCGCGCGCTCGTCACGCAGCACGGCGAGCCGCTCGTCATGCACCGCGCCACTCGCCGCCTCGCGTTCGAGCGATGCGATCTCCGCGTCGATACGCTCGAGGCGCTTCACCGCATCGTCAATCGCGGCGGGCAGCGCGCTTTGCGCCAGCGCGACTTTCGCGCATGCGGTGTCGAGCACGCTGATCGCCTTGTCCGGCAGCTGACGCCCGCTGATATAGCGATGCGACAACCGCACCGCCTCGGTGATCGCTTCGTCGAGAATCCGCACGTTGAAGTGCTTTTCCATCAGCGCCGACATGCCGCGCAGCATCGCCGCCGCGAGCGGCTCGGACGGTTCCTCGATCTTCACCACCTGGAAGCGCCGCGCGAGCGCCGCGTCCTTCTCGAAGTACTTCTTGTATTCGCTCCACGTGGTCGCCGCGATGGTGCGCAGTTCGCCGCGCGCCAACGCCGGTTTCAGCAGGTTGGCCGCGTCGTTCTGCCCTGCCGCGCCGCCGGCGCCGATGATCGTGTGCGCTTCGTCGATAAACAGGATGATCGGATGCGCACTCTTCTTGACCTCGTCGATCACGCTCTTCAGCCGGTTTTCGAATTCGCCCTTCACGCTCGCGCCCGCCTGCAGCAGGCCCATGTCGAGCACGTGCAGCGCGACGCCGCGCAACGGCGCGGGCACATCGTCGGCGGCGATGCGCAGCGCGAGCCCTTCGACCACTGCGGTCTTGCCGACGCCGGCCTCGCCGGTCATGATCGGATTGTTCTGGCGGCGCCGCATCAGGATGTCGATGGTCTGGCGAATCTCGGCTTCACGGCCGATCACCGGGTCGATATGGCCATCGCGCGCCCGCTGCGTGAGGTTGGTCGTGTAGGTGTCGAGCGCCGGCGTTTTCGACGCGGCCGCGCGCGGCGCGGTGTCGCCCGGCTGTGCGCCTGGCGCGCCGTCCGGCTCCGTGCCCGGCACCGTTTCGGTTTCGCGCGAGCCTTGCGTGACGTCGTCGAAGTGGTGCTTCAGGTCTTCGATACGCAGCTTCGCGAATTCCGGCGACATGCGCTGCGCGAACTGCGCGAGATCGGGTGCGGTCAGCAGCGCAAGCAGCAGATGCCCGGAGCGGATCCGTCCGATGCGCGAATCGAGCGATGCGATCAGCCAGGCCTTCTCGAACAACTCGATCAGATGCACCGAAAACACCGGCGTGCGCGTATTGCCGGTTTTCAGCCGTTCGAGCTCGCGCTCCAGATCCGCGCGCAGCGCATGCGCATCGATGTCGCTCGCGCGCAGCACCAGCGGCACATCGCTGTGCGCTTCATCGAGCAGCGCGCCGAACAGGTGCTCCAGATCGACCTCGTAGTGGCCGCGCGCCAGACAACGGCTGGCGGCCTGCTCGGCGGCCTGCCGGCAGGTCGGGTTCAGTTTTGCGATCAGGGTCTTCAGTGGCGTGCTCATGGCGTGCGGTCCGGTATCCGGTGGCGTGTTGGTTTGAACCTGTTCCAAATAAGATCAGGCGTTGGTCTCGTATGGGTCGGATGCGGCTTTACGGAATCACCTGCAGCGCGTAGCGCGCATCGCCGCGGTCGTGGTTGGCGGCCTGCGTACACAGGAACGCGTCCCAGCCGAGCCGCGAACCCTTGCCGAGCACCACCGCACCGACGTCCGCGCGGCGCAGCACGAGCCGCACCTCGTATTCGAGCGTGATGCCCGACAGCAGCACCAGCATCCGTTCGAGTGCGACCGCGCGTTCGGCGCCCGGCAGAAAGGCCACATAGTCCTGCTTGGATAACGGCCCGATCGCGAGGCGTACCCGCATGTCGCGCTGCCAGACCCGCGCGCCGGCCAGCGCGGTGGCGCCGAGCTGCGCGTTCGATTTGCCGAGCTCGGTCAGCTGGTCGGGTGGTACATCGTACCAGCGGCCGACGAACTGTTCGACGCGTACCGGCGCCTTGAAGTAATCGGACAGCGTGCGCTGCAGATACGCGGCCGACACCGGCCGATGCCGCGCGGCGATCGCATAGCCGGCGATCGCTTCGTCGAACACCGTGCCCTTGCCCTTTTGCAGGCTCTTGCGCGTATCCGCTTCGGCGACGCCGGCCAGCGCGAGCAGCAGCGGCAGATAGCGCTCGTCGCGGTCGAGCTCGTAGTGAAACGGCAGCCGGTACTTTTTCCACGCGGCGTAGAACAACGCAGTCGCGCGGTTCGAAAATACGTCGAAGAATTCGCGCGCCGCGCGGTCGCGGTTTTGCTGCTCCCGGCCGATCAGCTGCTCTGTGTAGTGCAGCGGCAGCGCGCCCTGCGCGCCGAGCAGACCGAAAAACGCCGGCGTCAGATCGACCTTGCGCACCGAGGCATTAGCGAGCGCCGCGCCGCGTTGCGCCTTGTCCTTCAGCGCGGTGCCGTCCGCATCGTACGGCAGCGCGCGTTCGATTTCGCTCGGCGGGAACGCCAGCGACAGCGTGGTGCGGAACATCACGCGCTGCGCCACCACGTCGCCGGGCCGCGCCGACGCGGGTTGCCCGAACCAGCGCTCAAGCAGCCGCACCGCCTGGAAAAACTCGAAGCGGTACGGTTCGTCGAGCAGCTGCTCGACTACGCCAGGATCGATTCGCCGCTGCGCGGTTTGCATCGCAGGATCTCCTCGCCGGTGCGCTTCGACACGACGACCAGTTGTACAAAGCTGTTCAGATGCACATACAGCCCGAAAAAGCGATCGAGCACGCCGACGAAGGCCGCGAGGCTAGCACCGACGAAATTTTCCTCGTCGATCGTGAGCCGCACTTCGAGGCCGCGCACGAACGTGGCGAACGGATTGCCGGGCAGCCACTGCACCGCCGCGCGCCGCTCGATGCCGACGATCCCGTCGACGTGCCGCACCGATACCGCCGAGCGCCGCAGATCGTACAGCGACAACACCTCTTTCAACGCGGCAAGGCCGGTGTCCGTCAGCGACACGTGATTCAACGCCAGATGCGAGATCAGCCGCCAGTGCGCGGCGCGGCCGCGCTCGAAGCGCACGCTCGGCGTGGGCCGGCGCAGCAGCGTGGCAGCCTTGCTGGGCGCGTGGTCGTCGACGAACAGGTCGCCGTTGTCGAGGCCCACCATCAGTTGCGCAGGCAGGTCGCGGTTGGTGCACGTGAGCTCGAGCGACAGCGTATCGGTTTGCGCGAGCTCCGGCTCGAAGTCGATATCGACCACCGAAATTTCGGTTTCGTAGCCCGGGCTTTGCTGCGCGACCGTCTCGTTGCGGCGCGCGAACCAGTAGTAGCCGGCACGCTCGGCCTCCCCATGATGCAGCGAATAGAACGGCCGGAACTCGCTGACCGTTTCGCGCTCTGCCTGCTGGCGTACCAGGTGCACCGAGTCGATCGAATAGACGTCGTAAGCCCATGCATGGCGCGCGTCGGCCAGCACCGGATACGACACCGCCTGGTGGCTGACGCGGATCGGCTCGCCATGCTGACGAAACAGATTGACCACCGGCGCGCAGCCGAGCCGCAGATGCTGCGCGTTGAAGTTCTCGAGCAGCCGCGCCAGATGCGAATCGCCGCGCACATCCTTCAGCACGATGTGCAGCGTCAGCCGCTTGCAGCGGCCGGCGGCGCGCGTCAGCGCGGCAAGGTCGAAATCGACGAAGCTGAATTTGTCGGGAAACGCGAAGTATTCGGTCAGCAGCCGGTAGGCCGGATGCGAGCGCGGTGGGTAGTCGATCAGCGCATCGGCTTCGTCGAAGCCGGCCTGCTCGACCGGCATGGTCTTCAGACGGGTCCAGACGCCGCTCTGCTCCGGCTCGACGTAGGCCGCGGCCGCGTGAATGAACAGGCAATCGGCCAGCGCCGCGACGAACGACTGCTCGCCATGCAGATGCGCGCGCAACCGGTCGAGCCGCAGGCTGCGCAGATCGTCGGACGCGCCCGCTTCGAACGTGATCGCCAGCACGCCGGTCGCATTGACCGGCAAGACCGTCGCAGCCGGCGCCAGCGCGAGCGGCGTGTAGCGTGCCGCGGCGATCGCCAGCGGCGCGAGCGTCACGTCGTACGCGGTGCGAAAGCGGTACTGCACGCCTTGAATCCGCCGCGATTTCAGTTCGGTGCCGCGCGCGATCACCGCGGGTCCGCTCAACGCCGCGGCAGCCTCGGGCGCGAGGCCGAACTGCGCGATCGAACACGCGGGAAACGGCCGCAGATAATGCGGATACAGCACCTCGAACAGCGCTTCGGTGAATTCGGGGTAGTCGTCGTCGAGCTTCTTGTTGATGCGCGCCGACAGCAGCGCAAACGCTTCGATCATCCGCTCGACGTGCGGGTCTTCGCTATGCTCGCCCACTGGCGCGAGCCGCGCGGCGATCTTCGGATAGCGCTCCGCGAAGTCCTGCGAATAGCGGCGTAAAAACGCCAGCTCGCGCTCGTAGTACGGCAGCAACTCTTCCATTGACAGATCCCCGAGCCAGACCTTTTAATCCGCGCGTTCGAGCCGCGCCCGTATGCCGTTACTGCGTTCTGGGGCGCGCGCGCGTGACCGAATACTGCAGCGTCGAAGGCTGCAGCATCGCGTCGAAATTCACCGGCTCCTGCGCCGGATGCACGACCAGCATTGCCTGGATCGCAAAGTACAGCGCATTGGTCGACTGCTCGTTCAGCTCGAGCTTCACGCCGACGTCGCGCAGACGCGGCTCGTGCCGCATGATCGCCTGCTGGATCGACTTGCAGATGAACATGCGGTCGTGGTGGCTGGCGAGACTCAGGCCCGAGAAATCGTTCAGGCCGTACGTCAGCACCGAACGCTGGCATTCGGGCAGCTGTTCGAGCGCCTCCTCGGTCAACGCGATGCGCGTGTTCAGGATCGCCTCGACGTCGCGCGCGACGTTCGCTTTCAGTTCGTCCAGCGACAATTGCCGCATCGCGGCCGGTGCCGGCACGTGCGGTTCATCGTCGAACAGCTTGTCGAAAAAACTCGGTTCGAATCGCTTCATCGGGCGGACATGGCTCGACCTGTGGTGCAATGCTCTGCGGGGCTGCGCGCGCCGCGCACAACGTGCACATCGCGTGCGGCGCGCGCCGGCCCCGCGAACCTCAGACGGCGTACGTCTTGTCGTTCTTCGTCAGGCTCCACGCGCCCTGCGCGTTGCCGCCCTGGTTGCCGCCGACCTTCTGCTGCGTGTACTTCCACTGCACCGCGGCATACTTCAGCGAGAACTGCTCGGTCGGCAGGCCTTCGCCGACCACGCTCGGCGTCACGCTCGAAATGATCACGTATTTCAGTTTCACTTCGAGGTACTTGATGCGATTGCCCTCGCCATCGGCGCGCATAAAGTCGATCGTCACTTCGTCGAAGGTCGTGCCGCCCGACGCGTGTTGATACATCAACGGGCTGACCACGTCGATGTCTTTCGTGAACATCATGTCGCCATGCTCGCAACGCTCGGCGGTGTGGCCGCCGGCGGTCGACGCGGTGGCCGAGCGCGGTTGCGTGATCGCGTGATTCCACGAATCGATTTCGATCCAGCCGGCGTGGTCCTTGTCCTGCGACTCGCCCTTGATGGCAGGATTGCCAAATTTCAGGTAAATGTCCTTCATAGCCCTTCGACTCCCCAGAGAGGTGGTTTTAGACAGCAGGCCCGGCCGCCCCCCGGCCGGGTAAAGGAAACCGATGTCGTAACGCTCGACGAAACCTTTGCGGGAACGCCCGCAAAAACGGTCTTATGAGTTCGCCGGTTTCGGAAGATCCGCCACCAGACGCAGCGAGATCGACAACTCGTCGAGCTGGAAATGCGGCCGCAGGAATGCGACCGAACGGTACGAACCGGGCTTGCCCGGAATCTCCGCGACCTGGATCGACGCTTCGCGCAACGGGAATTGCGCTTTCTGTTCCTGGCTGGCGTTGTCGTCGAGCAGCACGTATTGCGAAATCCAGCGGTTCAGGAACACCTCGACGTTCTGCGCCGAAGCGAAACTGCCGATCTTGTCGCGCATCATCGCCTTCAGATAGTGCGCGACGCGCGATACCGAGAAGATGTATTGCAACTGGGCGGACAGCACGGAATTCGCGTTCGCGCTGTCGGTGTTGTACTTCTTCGGCTTTTGCACCGACTGCGCGGCGAAGAACGCGGCGTAGTCCGAGTTCTTGCAGTGCACGAGCGGAATGAAGCCGAGGTCGCTCAGTTCCTTTTCGCGGCGGTCGGTAATCGCGATTTCGGTCGGGCACTTCAGCGCGATTTCGCCGTCGTCGGTCTTGAACGTGTGCGTGGGCAGGTCTTCGACGAGGCCGCCGCCTTCCACGCCGCGAATCGCCGCGCACCAGCCGAAGTCGTCGAACGCAGCGGTCAGCCGCGCGGCAAACGCCCACGCGGCGTTGCACCACAGGTACTTGCTGTGGTCGGTGCCGTCGACGTCCTCGACGAAATTGAAGCCTTCCGCGGTCGCGCCGTCTTTCGGATTGAACGGCAGGCGGCCGAGAAAGCGCGGCAGCGTAAGACCGACGTAGCGCGAATCTTCGGAATCGCGGAACGACTTCCACTTCGCGTATTCGACGGTGTCGAACACCTTGCCGAGATCGCGCGGCTTGCCGAGGTCGGCGAAACTCTCGAGCCCCAGCAGTTCCGGCGACGACGAAGCGATAAACGGCGCGTGCGCCGCGGCTGCCACGTGCGCCATCTGCTCGATGAAGTACATGTCTTCCGGCTGCCGCGTAATTTCGAAGTCGCCCACCAGCGTGGCGAACGGCGCGCCGCCGAAGGTGCCGAACTCTTCTTCATAGACCTTCTTGAACAGCGCGCTCTGATCGAATTCGATCGCGTTCTTGAAGTCGCGCACGAGGTCGCGCTTGGGCGCATGCAGCGCCTTGATCTTGATGGTCGAGCCGGTATTGCTTTCCTTGCACAGGTAGTTCAAACCGCGCCACGTGCTTTCCATGCGCTGGAATTCCGCCGCGTGCATCACCGCGCTCAGCTGATCGGAGATCAGCCGGTCGAGTTCGGCGACGCGCGCATCGATGGTGGCCGACAGGTTGTCGGACACCACCACGGTGCCGTCGAGCACCTGATTGACGAGTTCGCCGATCAGGTCTTTGGCGCGCGCGTGTTCGGAATCGGATTTTGCTACCTTGCTTTTCTCGACGATCTCGTCGAGCAGCGTGTTGCCCTCTTCTGCCTGTGCGCCCGAAACGTGCGCCGCTGCTGCCTGCTGATTCATGTCACCCCCGATACCTGTCGCTGTGTGGCCCTGCTACTACCTAGCTGTTCTCGTCCGAGCGGTCCGCGTCGTCCGAGCCCTTTGCGTTGCCGGCCAGAGCCTGCAATTGCTGCGTGTTTTTCAGCACTTCGCCGAGCAGATCTTCGAGCTTGTCGTTGCCGGCGAGCTTGTTGCGCAGATCGGCGAGCTTCGAACGCGCTTCGAGCAGCTTGCGCAGCGGCTCGACCTGCGCGACCACCTGGTCGGGATCGAAGTCGGCCATCGAACGGAAGCGCAGGTCCACCGCGAACTTGCCGCCGGCATCCGACAGGCGGTTTTCCACCTGATACGCGGCGCGCGGCTCGATGCCCTTCATCACGTCGTCGAAATTATCGCGGTCGATATTGACGAACTTGCGGTCGCGAAGCTTCGGCTGTTCGACTTCGGACTGGCCGGCCAGATCGGCCACCACGCCGACGACGAACGGCAACTCCTTCACTTCGATCGCATCGCCGCGCTCGACTTCATACGTCAGTTGAACGCGCGGTGGGCGAACTTTTTGAAGACGTTTCTGGATGCTTTCTTTTTTGGCCATCGTCGGCTCCCTCGTGCGTGTTGTCGTGCGTGCAGATCAGGCTGTCAGGCATTCAGCGCAACGCACTGAACGGGTCGGAGGCGCCGCCGCCACGCGCTGCCTTCGCTGCGGCTGCTGCAGGTGCGGGCATGGCCGGGGCTTGTGCCTGTGCGGCTGCAGTGGCTGCGCTGGTCGCCGCATTCGTAGCCGCATTGGTGGCTGCCGTGGTCGTCGCCGCGCCGCTGTCGGCCGCCGTCTCGGTCGCCTTGGCCGCGGGCTTCGCGACGTGGCGCACGATGCGCTTCTTCTTCGGTGCGGGCTTCTCCTGCACCTCGGCCGGGAACAGCGTGGCCTCGCCGAGCGTGTCGCGCAGCTGCTGCGCGAGTGCCTGCGCGTCGGACTTCGCATCGCCCGCGAGCGACGAGTCCTGGCGCAGCTCGCCTAACGACTGCGTGGCGACGCGCAACCCTGCAACCGCCAGCACGCTCTTGGCCGAGCGGTCGGTCTGATCGCGTTGCAGCGCTTCCTGCGCGGCGACGATCGCCTGACCGTAATGGCCTTGCTGAAACTGGATCTGTGCAATGCGCGACCACGGTTCTTCGCGCGTCGGATCCTGTTTGGACAATTGTTGATAAAGCGCTATTGCGCGGTCCTGTTCGCCATTTTTAGCGACGGCATCCGCATCGCTGAGTCCTTTATTGAAAGCTTCCGGCGTAGGCGGCGTCGTGCCTTGCGACGCACATCCGGCAATCACCCCACATACCACTACCAGCCCCGGGAGAGCCGGAAAAAAGCGCTTTTTCATCGTTGTTTCACCGATGTGCGAATGTTTTAATTCAGGAAGAAAGCAGGTTTTGCTTTGCACTAAGTGCGCGCGTATAGTACAGGCCAATTTTTATTAATTCAACTTTCATGTGAAGAGCAAAACATCAACAAGTTGTAACCTCGATATCGGCAAATGCACACGCAAACACGGCCTCATTGACCGCCTCATTGCGCGCCAGAATTTGTTACCGGAACCGATTCAAATCGCATCAACTGGACGGCAATACTTTCCGGTCCGCGCCGCTGAAGCCCGCATCACGACTTATCGCAATATTGGCCGCGGCGCTGAATGATTAAATAACGGACTTAAATCGACTTTTTTGAAATGGGGAGGCCGCAGCGATGCCGGCCAGCAGATAAATGAATACGCGCCAAATACAGATAGCGTCGCTCTGCACGATTGGTCTTACAGCGGCCTTGCTGCTGTCCGGATGCGCGGCGGGCGTCAGCGTGCTGGGCGCGGCCGCGCAAGGCGCGCTGCAGGCGGCCGGCATCGGCAAGCCCGACGTGCCCGATGCGCAAAAGCCGCCGCGCAATATCGGCCTCACGCTTTATGCGGCATCCAACCTGAATGCCGCCAACGACAATCACCCGCTCGCCCTGGTGGTTCGACTGTATGCTCTAAAAGACCCCACTTCTTTTCAACAGGCGCCATTCGATACGTTTACTGATCCGGCACGCGAAAAAAGCACATTGGGCGGCGACTTGCTGAGCGTACGCGAAGTGACGCTGATTCCGGGCCAACGCTATGCGGTCAGTGAAAAAGTATCGCGCGAGGCACAGGCATTCGGTATCGTCGCGCTATTTCGCGATCCGGCGTTGCAACGCTGGAAATTCGCATTCGATCCGGGAAAGTCGGAGAAATCCGGCATAATGGTCGGCCTGCACAGCTGTGCGATGACCGTGACAAGCGGCACTGTGCTGCAGTCGGATCAGGGATTGCCGGCGCAATCGCTGAATATGCTGTCGTCGGTCAGTTGCGGCTGAAGTGGCAATTGCGGCCACACTGCAGTGACGTTTCGATGTCATTCTTTAACTTTTTTTGCATCATGCATCATCGGCGGTACCTGAAGGCTGATAGCCGACGGCTTGAAAGGCGCTCTGCAATGCTTTAAAACGCCATTGTCGCGCGCCGCTGCCGGCGCGTTCGCATCCGAATCGCATAAAACAGGTTTGACATGAGTTATTCCGCGAAGGTCCTTTGGGGAGAAGGCCTTTTCCTGAGGCCGCAGCATTTCCAGCGGCAGGATGCCTATCACGAAGCCCGGCTGTTCGAGTCGATCCAGGCGATCCAGCCGTACAACTGGGGCGCGCGCAACGTCGTGTTCGATCGCGACTCGCTTGCCAACAACGTGTTGCGCGCCACCGATCTCGCGCTGGTGTTTTCCGACGGCACGCTGTATGCGGCGCCGCAGGCCGACGACCTGCCGCCGCCGGTGTCGCTGAATACGCTGCCCGAGGGCATTTCCGATTTCACGTTCTATCTGGCACTGCATCCGGTGCGCGAAACGGGCTCGAACTACGCGCCCGAAGAAGACGGTTTCGTGTCGCGCTACGTGAGCCGGCAGAACATGGTGGCCGATCACTACACGGATGCCGCGGAAGCCGACATCACATTCCTGAAGGCGAGTGTCAAGCTGCTGTCGCAGAACGAACCGCGCGACCAGCTGCTGTCGATTCCGCTCGTCAAGATCCGCCGCACCGCGACCGGCGGCTTCGAATTCGACGAGTCGTTCATGCCGCCGTGCCTCGCGATCGATGCATCGCCGCTGCTGCTGACGCGTCTGCGTCAGCTGATCGACGCGCTGCAGGCCAAGGTCAGTGCGCTATACGGATTTCACCGCGAGCCGACCAAGAACATCATCGAGTTCCGCTCCGGCGATATCGCGTCGTTCTGGCTGCTGCATACCGCCAATGCCGCGTGTGCGGCGCTCACGCATCTTCACCAGCATACGGCGATGCATCCGGAGCGGCTGTTTCAGGAACTGCTGCGGCTCACCGGCCAGCTGATGACCTTTTCGAAGGGCTACGGGCTGTCGGATCTGCCGCAGTATCGGCACGACGAGCCGGGCCCGGCGTTCGACAAGCTCGATACGATGCTGCGCGTGCTGCTCGAAACGGTGATCTCGACGCGCTACTTCGGTATCGCGCTCGAAGAGGTGCGGCCGTCGTTCCATGCGGGACGGCTCGATTCCGGCAAGATCGACGACAAGACGCAGTTCTTCCTCGCGGTGTCGGCCGACATGCCGGCGGTCGAACTGGTCGAGGCGGTGCCGGCGCGCTTCAAGGTCGGCGCGCCGGACGACGTCGACAAGCTGGTGCTGTCGGCGATGCCGGGCGTGCGGCTAGCGTATACGCCGCAGGTGCCGCCGGCCATTCCGGTGCGGCCCGGCGCCTGCTATTTCGCGCTCGAAGCCCGCGGCGAGCTGTATGAACGGATGCTGCAGTCCCGCTCGGCGACCATCTACACGCCGTCCGGTATCAACGACCTCAAACTCGAACTGATCGCCGTCACGCCATGAGCCACGCCCCGTCCCTCTTCGATACCCAGCCGCAGACGCTTGCGGCGCCGCCGTCCGCGAGCCAGCCGAGCTATCAGGTGCGTTCGCTGCTCGATCTGCTGTATGACGGCTTTTTCATGCTGTTCCTGCTGAAGAACGGCCGCGAGCCGGGCGACGCCGGCGAATTCATGAACCGCATCCAGCAGTTCCTGAACGACTTCGAGCGCGGCGCGAAAAAACTCAATGCCAGCGCGGAAGATGTGTATGCATCGAAATTCGCGTTTTGCGCGGCGCTCGACGAGCAGGTGCTGTCGTCGTCGTTTGCGATCCGCGCCGCGTGGGAACGGCGGCCGCTGCAGCTCGCGCTGTTCGGCGAGGCGCTGGCCGGCGAAAAGTTCTTCCAGTATCTCGAGGAAGCGCGTGCGCAGGGTGCGGCGCGGCTGCAGTCGCTCGAGGTGTTTCACATGTGCCTGATGCTCGGCTTTCAGGGCAAGTATCTGCTCGAAGGGCCGGAGAAGCTTGCGTATCTGACCGCGCGCGTCGGCGATGAGATCGCGCAACTGAAAGGCAAGCGCGCGCCGTTCGCGCCGCATTGGGCGCTGCCGGACCAGATCAAGCACCGCCTGAAGCGCGAGGTGCCACTGTGGACCATCGGCGCGGTGTTCGCGTTGATCGCGCTGGGCGCATTTCTCGGGCTCAATGCGTATCTGCGCGATTCGACGCTGAAGACGTTGACGCCGTATTCGCAGATCATCCGGCTGGGGCCGCAGTCGGCGAATCTGACGAGTTCGCTGCCTTAGGGGGCAAACCCGGACGCAAAAAACAAAGGCGTGTTGCGTGATCTTCCGGT
>DATLOW010000280.1:0-9971 GCA_035536055.1 Paraburkholderia sp.
TGACCTACACGTATCGCAAGCATGTGATCGACGTCTACGTGTTCCCGGACAACGATCCGGCGGCCGGCAAGCCGGGGCCGTCGCTGTCGAGCGACGGCTACGCGGTGGCGCGCTGGCGCGATGCCGGCATGATGTGGTGGGCCGTCACCGATGCCGCGCCGGAAGCGTTGACGCAGCTCGAAGCGGCGCTGCGCGCGCGGCTGCAGGGCGGGGCGGCGGCGGTGGAGTGACAGGTGCGCCGCGGGTTCAGCGGTGGTTTGGACGCGCGGCGGGCGAGCGGTTTCGGGGTAGGGGGCAGGGCAGACCAAGGCGATAGCGCCGATAAAATCCACGGGAAAGCGGGGCCGGATGTTCCGGCCCCGTCCGTGAAAGGTCGCCGGCAGGGCGCGCCGAGCCGGCCTCTCTGTCGTTGGGGCCGCGTTGGAGCCGCGTTGCAGTCGCGTTTTGCAGCCGCGTTTTGCAGCCGCGCGTTGCAGCCGATTAAATCCTTGAAAACAAGGCCGAATCCGCTGATTAATCTTGCACTCCGGCCCCATCCGCGCTAGACTCTTCGGCTTCTCACTTGCCACACCGGTCCGACGCCCGGGTGGCTTTATAGCCAAAAGCGCCTCAAGGAGTGTGTATGCGTCATTACGAAATCGTCTTTATCGTGCACCCCGATCAGAGCGAGCAAGTGCCCGCCATGATCGACCGGTACAAGTCCACGATCACGTCGCACGGTGGTCAGATCCACCGCATCGAAGACTGGGGCCGTCGCCAGCTGGCCTACATGATCGAGAAACTCGCGAAGGCTCACTACGTCTGCATGAACATCGAATGCGACCAGACCACGCTCGAAGAGCTGGAACACGCATTCAAGTTCAACGACGCTGTGCTGCGCCACCTGATCGTCAAGATGAAGAAGGCCGAAACCGGCCCGTCGCCGATGATGAAGGAAGTGCAGCGCGAAGAAGCCAAGAAGGCCGCTGCTACGCAGCCGTCCGAAGCGCAGGCTTAACACCCATTATTTAAGCCATCAGGGTTACACGCTGCCTTTGACATTGAATCAATGAACCGGCTGCAACTCACGGCCAGCGTCGTCGAACGCGAACCGGTGCGGTACACCCCCGCCGGCGTTCCGATTGCCAGCTGTACGTTGCAACACCGAACGGAAGTCGTCGAAGCGGGCATTGCCCGGCAAATCGAACTGACGATGCCCGCGGTGGCCGCCGGCGAGGCGAGCGGCAGGCTGGAACGCTGTGCGATGGGCGTCGAAACGCTCTTCACCGGCTTCCTGGCCAAGAAAAGCCGCAATGCGAGAACTCTGGTGTTTCACATCACAGAATTGCAGGACATAGGAAAGGACTGAACATGCCCCGCCCGACTGGTAAGAAATTCGACAAGCGTCGCCAGCAACAGAACCCGCTTTTCAAGCGCAAGAAGTTCTGCCGTTTCACGGCTGCCGGCGTCGAACAGATCGACTACAAAGACATCGAAACGCTGAAGGACTTCATCGGCGAAAACGGCAAGATCACGCCGGCGCGCCTGACGGGTACGAAGTCGCACTATCAACGCCAGCTGGACACGGCTATCAAGCGCGCGCGTTTCCTCGCGCTGATGCCGTACACCGACCAGCACAAGGCCTAACCCGACGGCGCCACAAGGAGCATCCAGATGCAAATCATTCTTCTCGAAAAAGTCGTCAACCTGGGCAACCTCGGGGATATCGTCAAGGTCAAGGATGGTTACGCCCGTAACTTCCTGATCCCGAACAAGCAGGCTCGCCGCGCCACGAAAGACGCGATCGCCGAATTCGAAGTGCGTCGCGCCGAGCTCGAAAAGGTCGCCGCTGAAAAGCTGGCAGCCGCTCAGGCACAAGGCGAAAAGCTGAACGGCCTGACCGTGCAGATCAGCCAGAAGGCCGGCGTCGATGGCCGTCTGTTCGGCTCGGTGACCAACGCGGACATCGCGCAGGAACTGGCCAAGCAAGGCTTCGCCGTCGAAAAGGCGCAAGTGCGCCTGCCGGAAGGCCCGCTGAAGATGGTCGGCGACCATCCGGTGCAGGTTTCGCTGCATACCGACGTGCTGGTCGACGTGACGGTTTCGGTGCTGGGCGAGCACGTCTAAGCACGCAGTTCAGCGTCATGCAGTAAAAGTCGCCGGAGCAGCAGCTGGCGCGAGGGCAGGGGCCGGGAAACCGGCCCCTGCCTTTTTTGTCTGTGCGCGCTCGATGGCGCGAGCTATCTATCCCGTGGCGCGTCTTTGTCCGATAATCCCACCCCATGAACGCACCGTCGAAAGATCCCCAAATCGAGTCGCTGAAGGTTCCGCCGCATTCGATCGAGGCCGAGCAATCGGTGCTCGGCGGTCTGCTGCTCGACAACGCCGCATGGGACCGCATCGCGGACTTCCTCGCGCAAAGCGACTTCTACCGGTACGACCACCGGATCATCTACGAACACATCGGCCGGCTGATCGCGGCGACGCGCCCAGCCGACGTGGTGACCGTGTTCGAGGCGCTGACAACCTCCGGCAAGGCCGAGGAAGTGGGCGGGCTCGCGTATCTGAATGCGCTTGCGCAGAACACGCCGAGCGCGGCGAACATCCGCCGCTATGCGGAAATCGTGCGCGACCGCGCGGTGCTGCGGCGGCTCGTGTCGGTGGCCGACGAAATTTCCGCGGACGCCTTCAATCCGCAGGGCAAGGAAGTCCGCCAGCTGCTCGACGAGGCGGAATCGAAGGTGTTTTCGATCGCCGAAGACGGCGCGCGCGGCACCCAGGGCTTTCTCGAAATCGGGCCGCTGCTGACGCAGGTGGTCGAGCGGATCGACACGCTTTACCACACCGCGAACCCGAGCGACGTGACCGGCACGCCGACCGGCTTCGTCGATCTCGACAAGATGACGTCCGGTATGCACGGCGGCGAGTTGATCATCGTCGCGGGACGTCCGTCGATGGGCAAGGCGCAGCCGCTCGATGCGAGGATCAAGACGCTGACCGGCTGGAAGCGCATGGGCGAGCTCGCGGTCGGCGACGCGCTGGCGTCGGTTGACGGCGCGCCGTCGATCGTCACCGGGTGTTATCCGCAAGGCGAGAGGCAGGTGTATCGGATGCGCCTGTCCGACGGGCGCTCGGCCGAATGTTGCGACGAGCATCTGTGGAGCGTCCATTACCGCGAATGGCCGACGCCGCGCATTCTGAATACCGCCGAAATCCGCACACTGCTGTCGCGCGAGCGCTATCGGAACCGCTTGTGGATCGATATGGCGAGCGGCGATTTCGGTCACGAAGACGCGTTGCCGGTCGATGCGTGGGTGCTCGGCGCGTTGCTTGGCGATGGCGAGCTGGGCGGTACCGCGGTGCGCTTTAGCGTGAAGGCCGAGGAGACGCTGCAACGCATGCGCGGCCGCGTCGGCGCCGAACTCGAGCTCGCGTGGGGCGGCCAGTACGACTGGCGCATCAAGCGTCGCGCGGCAGCGCAGAGCGGCACGGCGCGCCCCGCGGTCAACCTGCTCAAACGGTCGCTCGAGCAGCTGGGCCTGTGGGGGCGGACCAGTTACGACAAATTCATTCCGCGCGCCTATCTCGACGCAAGCAAAGCAGTGCGGCTCGATTTGCTGCGCGGCCTGCTCGATACCGATGGCTGGGTCGAATCATGGGGCACGGTGCGCTATTCGACGGCCAGCGCAGAACTCGCCCGCGACGTGTGCGAGCTGGTACGGTCGCTCGGTGGCTGGTGCAAGATTTCGGCGAAACAGGGCAGCTTCACGCGCGACGGTGTCCGCACCGCCGGCGCAACGGCGTGGCAATGCACGATCAGCCATCCCGATCCGCAGAGCCTGTTCCTGTTCGAAGGCAAGCGCACGCGCCTCGCGGCAGGACGCACGCGCCGCAAGCTGCCGGTGATCGCGTCGATCGAGCCGACGCGACGCACCGCGACACAATGCATCTCCGTGTCGCATCCGTCGCGCCTCTACATCACCGACGACTACGTGGTCACGCACAACACCGCGTTCTCGATGAACATCGGCGAATACGTCGCCGTCGAATACGGCCTGCCGGTCGCGGTGTTCTCGATGGAAATGCCGGGCACGCAGTTGACCATGCGTATGCTCGGCTCGGTCGGCCGGCTCGACCAGCACCGTATGCGGACCGGCCGCCTGACCGACGAAGACTGGCCGAAGCTCACGCACGCGGTGCAGAAAATGAGCGAAGCGCAAATCTTCATCGACGAAACCGGCGGCCTGAACCCGATGGAACTGCGCTCGCGCGCGCGGCGTCTGGCGCGGCAGTGCGGCAAGCTGGGCCTGATCATCGTCGACTATCTGCAGCTGATGAGCGGCTCGTCGACGGGCGAAAATCGCGCGACCGAGATCTCCGAAATTTCACGTTCGTTGAAGAGTCTCGCGAAGGAACTCGACGTGCCGGTGATCGCGCTGTCGCAGCTGAACCGCGGTCTCGAACAGCGGCCCAACAAACGCCCGGTGATGTCCGATCTTCGCGAATCCGGCGCTATCGAACAGGATGCGGACGTGATCCTGTTTATTTACCGCGACGAGGTCTATAACCCGGACAGCCCCGACAAGGGCACCGCGGAGATCATTATCGGCAAGCAGCGTAACGGTCCGATCGGACCCGTTCGGCTCACGTTCCTCGGTCAATATACGAAGTTCGACAATTTCGCCGGCGCGCAGAATTTCTACGGCGAGTGACGCGCGGCACGCCGCATGCGCGGCGCGCGCGGTCGCAGATTCACCACGGAAAGCACATTAAGTCGGTGCCGCCGCGAGCACTCGACTGTACAATGTTGCGGTTTTATGACAGCCGGCGTCATAGCCATCTTCCGGGGTCCCAATGTTCGGTCGTTTCATGCCCACCGAGGGCAAGTTCTTTGAAATCTTCAACGCCCATGCGCAGCACATCGTCGCGGCGAGCCATGAGCTCGAGCTGCTGATCGACAACCTCGCGGATGCCGAAATTCACAAGCAGAACGTGCAGATCGCGGAGAAAGCCGCCGACAAGCTGACGCACGAAACCATCGACCTGCTGCACAAGACCTTCATCACGCCGCTCGACCGCGACGAAATCCACAAGCTGATCACCACGATGGACGACATCCTCGACCTGATGGAGGACGTCGCCACTGCGATTTCTCTGTACGATGTGCGCGCCGTGACGTCGGAGGCGAGCCAGCTCGCGCATATCTGCACGGCCACCTGCGAACGCGTGCAGGAAGCGGTCGGTCTGCTGTCCGACATGAAACAGGCGCGCCAGATCCTGAAGGCCTGCGAAGAGATCGACCGGCTCGAATCCGAAGCGGATCGGGTGCTGCGCTCGGCGATGTCGAAGCTGTTCCGCGAAGAAGACGACGTGAAGACGCTGATCAAGCTGAAGGCGATCTACGAGCTGCTCGAAACGGTCACCGACAAGTGCGAGGACGTCGCGAACATTATCGAAGGCATCGTGCTGGAAAACGCCTGATGCAGTCGGTACAACTCGCTATCTGGGCCGTCGCGACGCTGGTCGCGGTCGCGCTGGTGTTCGATTTCATGAACGGCTTTCACGACGCGGCCAATTCGATCGCCACCGTCGTGTCGACCGGCGTGCTGAAGCCGCAGCAGGCGGTCGCGTTCGCGGCAGCGTTCAACGTCATCGCGTATTTCATCTTCCATCTGAAAGTGGCGGAGACGGTCGGTCGCGGCACGATCGACCCTGGCATCGTCGACCACTACGTGGTGTTCGGCGCGCTGGTCGGCGCGATCGGCTGGAATGTGGTGACCTGGTACTACGGCATTCCGTCGAGTTCGTCGCATGCGTTGATCGGCGGACTGGTCGGCTCCGCGCTCGCCAAATCCGGGTGGACCGCATTGAACCTGAGCGGCCTGCTGAAAACGGTCGCGTTTATTTTCATTTCGCCGCTGCTCGGCTTCGTGCTCGGCTCGTTTTTTATGCTGAGCGTGTCGTGGCTGTATTTCCGCACGCCGCCGAGCAAGGTCGACCGGCGCTTTCGCCGTCTGCAGCTGGTTTCCGCCGGGCTCTATAGCCTCGGCCACGGCGGCAACGACGCGCAGAAAACCATCGGCATCATCTGGATGCTGCTGATCGCGACCGGTTACGCGTCGGCCGCCGCCGATGCGCCGCCGATCTGGGTGATCGGCGCGTGCTACCTGTCGATGGGGCTCGGCACGCTGTTCGGCGGCTGGCGCATCGTGCGCACGATGGGCCAGAAGATCACCAAGCTGAAGCCGGTCGGCGGTTTTTGCGCAGAAACTGGCGGCGCGCTGACGCTGTTTCTCGCGTCGTGGCTCGGCATTCCGGTATCGACCACGCATACGATTACCGGCGCGATCGTCGGCGTCGGCGCGACGCAGAAGCTATCGGCGGTGCGCTGGGGCGTCGCCGGCAATATCGTGTGGGCGTGGATTCTGACGATTCCGGCGTCCGCGCTGCTGGCGGCGGGCGGCTGGTGGTTGGGGCACCGGCTGCTGTAGCTTCAGTGGGTACCGCGCCGGCGTGGCGCGGTTGCGCGGAGCCGTCGCGTGCCTGCCAGTTCAGTGCTTGCAGTTGAACGCTTGCCGCTCTGTGCTGCAATCCGCCGCGGCGGCAGTGGGCGGCGGAGAAGTCAGCGCCGGTACGGCGGCCGGCGCGCCGCGCTCGCAGGCGGCGCACCGGCCGCCATACCAGGGGTCCCGCGGCCCCGCGGCCTCAGATCAGCGGCGTGCTCACGCCATCCATCGGAATGATCGCGCCGGACACATAGCTGGCGCGGCCGCTCGCGAGGAATAGCGCAACGTCGGCAATCTCCTCCGGCTTCGCATAGCGCCCGAGCGGCACCTTGGCCTCGCCACGCTGGCGCGCCTCTTCGATGCTCACGCCTTGTTGCTGCGCTTCCAGCGCGAGCGCTTCTTCGACGCGCTCGGTCAGCGTCGCGCCCGGATTGATCGCGTTGATGCGAATGCCGTAGCGCGCGTGGTAGTGCGCGAGGCCAACCGTCGCGAGCATCAGCGCCGCGTTCGCCGCGCCGCCCGCGATATGGATGTCGGTCGCGAACTTGCCGCCGGTGCCGATGATGTTGACGATCGTGCCCGGCTCGCGCGCTTCGCCGGATTTCACGCGCGCCACCATGCGGCGCAGCACTTCCTGCTGCGGATAGATATACGGGAAATACTTCGCTTCCATGGTCGCCTTGAAGGCATCGGCGTCGAGCAGTTCCGGGTCGTAGCGGCGCGCGGCGCCGGCGCTGTTGACCAGCACGTCGATCGGGCCGAGCGCCTGGCTGGCTTCTTCGACGACGTCGGCGGCGCTATGCGGATCGTGCAGGTCGGCGCGCGCCAGATGCACGTGCAGGCCGGCGCTTGACAGTTGCTCGCGGGCGCGCGCCAGATTGGCCGGGTCGCGCGATACGATCGCGACCTTCGCGCCTTCCGCCGCGAACGCACGCGCGCACGCGAGGCCGATGCCCTTGCTGCCGCCGGTTACCAGCACGACCTTGTCCTTCAGTCCGAGATCCATTGTGTCCACCTGCCTGTCTTGAAATATGGGACACGATAGCAGAGGCGCAGCGGGCGCGGTGGGAGGCGGGCGCCTACGTGCTGAACAGGTTACGAGTCTTGCATGCGGCTTTCTGCGAGCGGAAGGCCGCGGCGCAGATCGAGCTCGGGCGAGCGTCAATTCAGCAGCGCCCGCGCGGTGTCAACCGCCGGCAGCACTCGCTTGGCGCTCAGTAGCGGCTGTTTGCGAAACCAGCGATCGGATCGTCGCTGCTTTGCGTCGGCGCGGGCATCGCTGGCGACGCCGTCGACGCGCGCATGATCTGCACGCCGCCGGCGGGTCGTTGCCAGGTGGAGGCGGCAGCGGGCGCCGCAGAGGGGGCAGGTGCCGGGGCGAACCCTTGTGCCTGCTGCGCCTGGCGCGCCGCGAGCGCGGCGGTGGAGGGTGGCGGCTCGAAGGCATCTGCAGCGGCATCGATGGGATCCGGACCTTGCGCCGCCGGCCGCGACTGCGTCGCGATGCGGGCGGGCGCGGTCTGTGTTGTATAGCGGTCGGACGTGCCCGCGGCCGCCGGCATCGGCGCGGCGCTTGCATCCACGGTGTTGCCACCGGGCACAGCAGGCCCAGGCTCGCGCGTAGTCACGACGCTCGGCGCAATCGCGCCGGCGGCGCGCGCTTGCGATTGCGCTGCGCCGAGCGCTGCGGGCGGTGGTTCGAATTGGTCCGCGGCGGCTGCAGCGGCTGGACCGGTGCCCGCGCCGACTGCCGCATTCATGCCGTCAGCCGTTGCCATCGAACCGTTGCCGAAAGACGTACCCGCAGCGCTGGTGGTACGCGCAGTAACAGCGGCGGCCGCCGGCGCACGGGAGTTCGCTGCAGCGTACGCGTCTCGCTGCGTGGTGAGCGGCTCGCGCCGCGCGCTCGACGCGTCGCGTTCCGCTGCCGCGCGCTGCACCGCGCCTGCCTGCACCGCACCCACCGGCGCAGCCCCCGCCACTTCGGCATCCACCGGCGGCGGCGCCGACGCGTCATAAGTCGGCGCATCGAACGGCGTCGGCCGGGACGGCGCGAGCGGCGGCGCGACGCGCCGGATGCCATCGAAGCGCTTGGCCCAGTACGGATTGGTCAGATAGTCGAGCCGCACGGTGCCGCCGGTCGACGGCGCATTGACGAAGCGCAGCTTGCCCACGTAAATGCCGACGTGCGAATGCGGCCGGCCGGTCGTATTGAAGAAGATCAGATCGCCCGCCGCGATTTCGTCGGGCTCGATCGACGTGCCGCGCGAACTCATATCGGCGGTGGTGCGCGGCAGGTTGACCGCTGCGGCGCGCTGCACCACGTAATGCACCAAGCCGCTGCAATCGAAGCCGCTATCCGGCGTATTGCCGCCCCAGCGGTACGGCACACCGACGAGGCTCATCGCCTGAATCGAGATTTCTTCGCGCCCGACGCTGTGATCGACGAATTCCGGGAAGCCCGGCGGCGGCCGGAACGTGCGGGCGGCGGTGGCGGTGCTGCTGGAGCCACCGCGCACGGTTTTTTGCGGCGCGCTGGAGCAGGCCGCGAGCAGCGCGGCGAGCGACAAGGTCATCAGCGTCAATAGGCGCGACCAGCCGGACGGCTTTCCGGAAGCCCACGCTGACGATGGCCGGCACGGCGACCCAGGCGACGAAAACGCAAAACGGCGCATGAAAGGCTAGGGCGAGCGCCGAGCTCGCTCGAAGCGGACGATGCCCGATAGTAGTCCTGCCGGCGAGGCTCAAGCAAGCGAAGTTGATCAATTACTTGAGGTTTACGCGCTAACTGTGACTATTTTTGAGCACCCATTGAGAACCAATACAACACCAATCGCGGCGAAATCCGGCTGGATTCGAATGAAATTCGATACCCAACCAATGAAAAAGGCCGCTGCCGGCATAAAACCGGCAGCGGCCTCGTCAATACGGCAAATCCGCAGCGCTTAGCCCGCTACAGAATCTCCGACGCATAGTCAGCCAGCCGCGAACGCTCGCCACGCGCCAGCGTCACATGCCCGCTATGCGCCCAGCCCTTGAAGCGGTCGACCACGTAGGTCAGGCCCGAACTGCCTTCGGTCAGATAAGGCGTATCGATCTGCGCGATATTGCCGAGGCAGATGATCTTCGTGCCCGGACCGGCGCGCGTCACGAGCGTCTTCATCTGCTTGGGCGTCAGGTTCTGCGCCTCGTCGATGATCAGATACTTGTCGACGAAAGTGCGCCCGCGCATGAAGTTCATGCTCTTGATCTTCAACCGCGAGCGGATCAGCTCCTGGGTGGCCGCGCGGCCCCATTCGCCGGCTGCGTCATCGGTTTTCTGCAGCACTTCGAGGTTGTCGTCGAATGCGCCCATCCACGGCTGCATCTTTTCCTCTTCGGTACCCGGCAAGAAGCCGATGTCTTCGCCGACCGGCACCGTCGCGCGCGTCACGATGATCTCGTTGTAGCGCTTGTCGTCGAGCACCTGCGCAAGACCCGCCGCCA
>DATLOW010000281.1:0-21539 GCA_035536055.1 Paraburkholderia sp.
TGCTCCAATCACAGGCTTTTATGCTAAAGTCCATCGCGCTTGTCCTCGGATAAAATCTGGGCTTAGGATGAAAGCCGCAATTATCCGCTATTTTTCCCGTGGTCGCCGCATCGAGGCACGTACAACGCATACGGCGCCGCACAGAGCGCGCCCTCTTCTCATCAATAATGATCTTTGAACGCTCCCTCCAGCGCGAACTGGCGTACACGGCTGGCGCCGTGTTCATGGTGCTGCTGACGCTCGTGCTGACCACGATGATGATCCGCATCGTCGGGTTCGCCGCGTCGGGCGAGATCGACCCGCGCGACGTGCTGGTGCTGATCGGCCTGACCGTGATCGGCTATCTGGCGATCATGCTGGTCGCCACGCTGTTCGTGTCAATCCTGTTCGTGCTCACACGCTGGTACAGGGATTCGGAAATGGTCGTGTGGCTGTCGTCGGGGGTCAGCCTCACGCAGTTCATCAAGCCGATCGCGACCTTCTCCACGCCGATTGTGATCCTGATCGCGTTCTTCGTATTCGTCGGCTGGCCGTGGTCGAACCAGCAGAACAAGCTGATTCGCGCGCGCTTCCAGCAGCGCGACGAGGTGTCGCTGCTGGCGCCGGGGCAGTTCCGCGAGTCGACGGTCAGCCATCGGGTGTTCTTTATCGAGAAGATGTCGCCCGACCAGTCGCATGTCGAGAACGTGTTCGTCACCAGCACCGAGAACGGCAAGGTCAACGTGGTCGTATCGAAGAACGGCCACACCGAAACCATGAAGAACGGCGACCGCTTCGTCGTGCTGGAAAACGGCCGCCGCTACGACGGCGAGCCTGGCCATCCGGATTTCCGCATCATGGAATTCGAGCGCTACGGCGTGAAGATCCAGAGCCAGCCGGTGGTCAATACGCCCACCACCACCGGCACGCCGACCCTCGAACTGCTGCGCAACCCGACCCGCGACAATCTCGCCGAGTTCGCGTGGCGCGCCGGCCTGCCGCTGATCGCGATCAACCTGATGCTGCTGGCCATTCCGCTCGCGTACCAGAACCCGCGCCGCAGCCGTACCATCAACCTGGTGATGGCGGTGCTGATCTATCTGACCTACTCGAACGTGCTGAACGTCGTGCAGTCGTGGATCCAGCAGGGCAAGATGTCGTTCCCGGTCGGGCTGGTGGGTCTGCATATCGTGGTCGCGCTGATCGTCGTGTTCATCTTCTGGCTGCGGGTGCGCAACCGGCCGCTGTTCTCGCGCGCGATGTTCGGCCGGCGGGATACGCCCGCCGCTTCTTCGTCGCAGGGAGCCTGACCGATGAAGATCTACGAGAAGTACTTCGCGCGCCAGGTCTACCTGACCTTTATCTTTATTCTGTTCGCGTTTTCCGGGCTGTTCTTCTTCTTCGACCTGATCAACGAACTGAATTCGGTCGGCCACGGCAACTACAAGTTCAGCTACGCGGTGCTGCGCGTCGCGCTGCAAACGCCGTCGCGCTTCTACGAAATCATTCCGGTCGCCGCGCTGATCAGCGCGATCTATGTGTTCGCACAGATGGCCGCGAACTCCGAGTACACGATTTTCCGCGTGTCCGGCCTCGCGACCAATCAGGCGCTGCGCTCGCTGCTGAAAATCGGCATTCCGCTGGTGATCCTCACCTATCTGATCGGCGAAGTGGTCGGGCCTTATACCGACCAGCTGTCCGAACGGGTGCGGCTCGAGGCGCTGGGCTCGTCGGTGTCGAGCAACTTCGAATCGGGCGTGTGGGTAAAGGACACGCTGACCGAGCGCGCCGACGGCGAGCAGGTCACGCGTTTCGTCAACGTCGGCGAGCTGAAGCCGGATGCGACGATCAGCAATGTACGCATCTATGAGTTCGATTCGAAGTTCCGGCTGTCGAACGTGCGCATCGCGAAGTCCGGTGTGTATTCGCCGCCGGGCCACTGGAAGCTGACCGACGTCACCGATACGCAACTGATCGACGTCGTGCCGGCGGGCGCCAAGCCCACCGACGCGCTGAACCCGGTGTACCGCGCGCAGCAGGTCACGCTGCCCGAATACTCGCTGCGCTCGGAACTGACACCGCAGATCCTGTCGGTGCTGCTGGTGTCGCCGGATCGTATGTCGATGTTCAATCTGTTCCGCTATATCCAGCACCTGACCGAAAACCATCAGGACACGCAGCGCTATGAAATCGCGCTGTGGCGCAAGCTGCTGTATCCGTTCGCGGTGTTCGTGATGCTGGTACTGTCGCTGCCGTTCGCGTATCTGCATACGCGCGCGGGCGTGGTCGGCGTGAAGGTGTTCGGCGGCATCATGCTCGGCATGAGCTTCCAGCTGTTCAATACGCTGTTCTCGCACATCGGCAATCTGAATACGTGGCCCGCGCCGCTGACCGCGGCCACGCCTGCGCTGGTTTACCTGGTGCTGGGCCTCGGCGGCCTGAAGTGGGTCGACCGGCACTAGGCGGTATCTGACGCGTGGCTGCACCGGTGCCAACCGGGCGGCCGCAAGACGCTCGCGGAGACAAACGATGGCAACCGATGGAATCGTGCTATTCGCCCACGGCGCGCGCGATGCGCGCTGGGCCGAGCCGTTCGAGCGGCTCGCACAACGGCTGCGCGCGTTGCGCGGCGACGGCGCGCCGGTGAGCCTCGCCTACCTCGAACTGATGTCGCCCGATCTGCCCACCGCGGTGGCCGGGCAGGTGGCCGCCGGCTGCACGGCGGTGACCGTCGTGCCGGTGTTCTTCGGGCAAGGCGGCCATATTCGCCGCGACTTGCCGCTGATCGTCGAGCAGTGCCGCGCCGCGCATCCCGGCATCGAGATTCGCTGCGCGACGCCGGTCGGTGAGGACGACGCGGTGCTCGACGCGATCGCGCAGTATTGCCTGCGGCAGACCTGAACCGCTGCGCTTAAACCTGCGCTTGCCCGCCGTCGGCGAAAATCTCGGCGCCATTGATAAAGCTGGAATCGTCGGACGCGAGGAAGGTCACGACCTTGGCGATCTCGTCGGCCTGCGCCAGCCGGCCGATCGGCACCAGCGACGCCAGGTAGGCAAGCAGTTCGTCCTGGCTCTGCTTCGATTCCCCGCCGAGTTCGGCAAGCCCGACGGTATGGGTCGCGCCCGGGCTCACCACATTCACGCGGATGCCGCGTTCTTTCAGGTCCAGCACCCAGCTGCGCGCGAGGCTGCGCACCGCCGCCTTCGACGCGCTGTAGATGCTGAACGCCGGCGTGCCCGTCGAGCCGGCAATCGAGCCAGCGAGGATGATCGAGCCGCCCCGCTGCATCAATGGCAGCGCCTTTTGCACCGTAAACACCACCGCGCGCACATTGCGGTTGAACGTATCGTCGAAATGCTGCTCGCTGATGCTGCCGAGCGGCACCAGCGAACCGCCGCCCGCATTGGCGAACAGAATGTCGAGGCGCCCTTCGCGCTCGCGAATCTGCTCGATCAGCGCATCGAGGTCGGCGCTACGGGTCACGTCGCCCTGCACGCCCTGCGCACCGTGTCCGATCGCGTCGACCGCGGCTTGCAGTTCCGCCTGCCGGCGGCCTGTCACATACACCTTCGCACCTTCGCGCGCCAGATCCTGCGCCGCGGCCAGTCCGATGCCGCTGGTGCCGCCCGTGACCAGGGCGATTTTCTGTTCCAGACGCTTGCTCATCATGTTCTCCGTCAAAAAGATTGAATCGACGGGACTAACGATAGTTGTTTCCCCAGCGATAATAAATCAGGCAAAAGCTAAATCATTTTTTATGTATATGAATAATTGCTAAGATAGGCAACCGCCCGCGCGACACGAGGAGAACATGGACCAGTTGCTCGCACTACGCGTGTTCGTGCGCATCGCCGATGCCGGCGGTTTCAGCAAGGCCGCCGACTCGCTGAACATGCCGAAGCCGACCGTCACCAAGCTGATCCAGGATCTCGAAACGCATCTGCGCGTGAAGCTGCTGCAGCGCTCCACCCGCAAGGTCACCGTCACCGAGGAAGGCCGTAGTTGCTACGAGCGCGCTACCCGGATCCTCGCCGACGTCGACGAAATGGACGCGCTGTTCGCCGATGCGCGCGGCGGTCCGCGCGGCCGCCTGCGGGTCGATATCGGCTCGTCGCTGGCCAATCAGATCCTGCTGCCGCAGTTGCCGGCGTTTCGGCGCCGCTACCCGGACATCCAGCTGCAACTCGGCGTCAGCGACCGGGAGGTCGATCTGATCGCCGACGGCGTGGATTGCGTGATCCGCGGCGGCGAGCTGACCGATACGTCGCTGGTCGCAAGGCGCATTGCCAGCCTCGACTGGGGCACCTATGCCAGCGCGTCGTATCTCGCTGGCCGAGCCGCGCCGGAACACCCGGACGCATTGCGCGACCAGCACGAGCTGGTCGGCTACTTTTCGTCGCGCACCGGCCGCAGCTTCACGATGCTGTTCGAACGCGGCGACGAACGGATCCAGATCGACCCGAACCAGCGCGTCGGCGTGTCGGTCAACGAAAGCACCGCGCACCTGACGGCGCTCGCGAGCGGCCTCGGTATCGGCCAGACCTTCGGCTTCATGGCGCGGCCGCGCGTCGCGAGCGGCGAGCTGATTCAGCTGCTGGGCGCGTGGACCCGGCCGCTGCACCCGATGCACATCGTGTTCCCGCGCGCGAAGCACGACAGCGCGCGGATGCGCGCCTTCGTCGACTGGGTGCTCGAGGTGTTCGAACCGTACGACTGCCTGCGTGACGCCGGCTACGCGGCGGCCCGCAGCGTAGCCAGGTAGTCGTCGAGAATCGGCAGAATCTGCGGCAGGTTCTTGCGGCCGAAGCCGATGCGGAAATTGCGATTGCCATAGTCGAGCAGCGTGCTCGGCAACAGCAGAATGCCGGTCCGCTCCAGCAGCCGCTCGCAGAAATCGTACGCGGCAAGCGCCTTCAGGCGCGGAAACGCGATGGTCCCGGCAAGCGGCCGACGCCATTCGAAGCCGTCGTCGTGCCGCGCGAAGAATGCGTCGAGCAGGTCGAGATTGGCGCGCGTGATATCGGTCGCGCGGCGTGTCAGCGCGTCGGTGTGACGCACCGCGATGGTCGCGAGATACTCGCTCGGCGCGCTGTTGCTGATCGTCAGAAAATCCTTGAAGGTGCTCATGCGCTCGAGCACCGTGCGCTCGCGCGTCGCGACCCAACCGATGCGCAAGCCCGCCAGGCCATGCGATTTCGCCAGCGCGCCGAGCGATACCGCGCGGTCATACACATCGCACGCGGCCGGCAGCCGATCCCGCGGATCGAGTTCGAGACCGCGGTACACCTCGTCGCTGAACAGCAGCAGGTCGTGACGGCGCGCGAACGCGACGATCGCGTCGAACTGCGCGCGGGTCGGCAGATAGCCAGTCGGGTTGTGCGGGAAACAGATGACGAGCCCGCGGGTTTCCGGCCGTACCAGCGTGTCGAGTTCGTCGATATCGAGCGACCACTGCTGTTCTTCGCGCGCCATCCACGGCGTCACTGAAATGCCCAGCGCGCTCGCCACCGAGTAATGCGACTGATAGCCGGGCATATGCACGATCAGGTGATCGCCGGCCTTGAACATCGTATTCATGAACGAATAGATCGCTTCCTGCGCGCCGGTATGGACGATGATCTGCGCGGCGCCGGTGGCCGTGTACAGCTGCGCGGCCAGCGCTTCGCGCAACGCCGGCGCGCCCGGATATTCCGTGTAGCCGAGCCACGTGCGGCCGAAGCCCTCCTTCGCGTCGGGTTCGTAAGCCAGCAGGTCGTCGATGCTCATCGCTTCCGGATCGGAGCTGCACAGCAGGTACTTCGCGGTGAATTCGTGGCGCGCAAAGTAGCGTTCGAGCTTGAAGGGCGTCAGATGCATGGTGGTCTCATGAAGATGGTCCGATCCGGCTGCGGCATTGCGCCGCGGCGTCCGGCGCTCGAATCTGCGCCGGTAGATTGCCGCGGAACGGAATGCAGTTTGCGCAACACGGCTTGATAAGAAAAGCTACATTTTCTAACTGCACCTTAGCGTTGCTAATGCGCGCTTCGAGGGTGCGTGCGAGCGGTCAAGGCAAAGCATATGCAGCCAATATGCGGCCGGCATGCGCCGATACGTCGTCCGATAGGCAGCCGCTCAAGCGCGCTCCCCAGCCGCCGAATGGAACGAGCGTCGCATTAAACGGTCGATGCAGTTTCTGCGTCCACCTACGCCGACCGGTTAAAGTGATGGGTCGCTGCAGACAACGTACGGACTGCCAGCCAATCGTAAGGTAAAGACGCATGGCAGCGCGTCGTCCTATGCATTTCATCTGCGGCTGACATATTCGAAAGCTGGATCCGATGCTCGATCGATCCTGGTTGGACGGGGCACTCCTTGTGGACGGAGCACCAATCATGGGAATGTTTATGCAGTTTTGTTTTTGGCGCGGCATCGACCGACGCATGGTGGCTCGTGCACCGCTTGTTCGCCGGCCGTCGCTATCGCTAGCGAGGGCAGCGTGAAC
Source organism: Paraburkholderia sp. (assembly GCA_035536055.1). GTDB lineage: Bacteria > Pseudomonadota > Gammaproteobacteria > Burkholderiales > Burkholderiaceae > Paraburkholderia. Next base: position 6,462 of record DATLOW010000281.1, read on the forward strand.
GCAGTCACCACACCGGAAAAGAAACCCAAACGCCGCGGCTTCGTCGCGTTGATCGTGATCGCGATTGTGGTGGTGCTGATCGCGCTGGTCGCGTGGCATCTGCTGCACAGCAAGAAGCCGCCGCGCGCGGTGGCCGCGCAGGTCGTCACGGTCGCCACCGCCACGCTCGGCGAGATGCCCGAGACGCTCAGCGAGCTCGGCACGATCACACCGGTCGCCACCGTCACGGTGCTGCCGCAGTTGAGCGGCTATCTGACCGCGGTCGGCTATCGCGAGGGCCAGGACGTCGAGAAGGGCCAGTTCCTCGCGCAGATCGACCCGCGCCAGTTCGAAATCAGCAAGCAGCAGGCACAGGCGCAACTCGCGAAAGACAAGGCGTCGCTCGCGCAGGCGCGCGCCGACCTCGCGCGCTTCACCCAGCTGAACGAGCACAAGTCGATCGCCGAGCAAACCTTCGTCGACCAGCAGTTCCTCGTGCAGCAGGACGAAGCCGCGGTGAAGGCCGACCTCGCAAACATCGCGCAGTTCGATCTCGACCTCATCTACTGCCACATCACCGCGCCGGTCTCGGGCCGCATCGGCCTGCGGCTGATCGACCCGGGCAACTACGTGACCGCCTCGAGCCAGCCGGGCATCGCGGTGATCACGCAGATGAAACCGACCACCGTCGAATTCACGGTGCCGCAGAACTCGCTCGGACAGGTGCTGCAGCGCTTCAACAGCGGCGCGAAGCTGCCGGTCACCGTGTATAGCAGCGACAACACGAAGAAGCTCGCGAGCGGCGTGCTCTACACGATCAACAACCAGATGGCGACCGCCACCGGCACCGTCACGCTGCGCGCGAGCCTGCCCAACGACGACGAAGCGCTGTTTCCGAACGAGTTCGTCAACGTGACGCTGCTGGTCGATACGTTGCAGAACGCGGTGCTGGTGCCGACCGCCTCGGTGCAGACCGGCGCGCCCGGCGACTACGTGTACGTCGTCAACGACAACGACACGGTGTCGGTGCACAAGGTGACGATCGGACCGAGCAACGGTGCGTACACGGCCATCGCGTCGGGGCTGACAGCGGGCCAGCGCATCGTCACTGATGGGCTCGACCGGCTGTCGGACGGCGCGCACATCAAGCCGGCGGCGGCACGGCCAGCCCCGGCGAGCGGCGCGCGCGCGGCCAGTGCGGCAGCACACTCAGCGGCAAGCGCAGCAACAAGCACAAGCGGCACGGCGCCGGCCTCGGACGCCCCCGCCGCGTCGGACACCGCAGCGCAAGACTCGTAAGCCGCACCGATGAATTTTTCCCGCCTGTTTATCCTGAGACCGGTCGCGACCTCGCTGCTGATGATCGCGCTGGTGCTGGTCGGTCTCGTCGCGATGAAGTTCCTGCCGGTTTCGTCGCTGCCGTCGGTCGACTATCCGACCATCCAGGTGCAGACCTTCTATCCCGGCGCGAGCCCGCACGTGATGGCCACCACCGTCACCGCGCCGCTCGAGGTGCAGCTGGGCGAGATCCCCGGCTTGCAGCAGATGATCTCGTACAGCTCCGAGGGCGCGTCGATCATCACGCTGCAGTTCGACCTGTCGCTGAACCTCGACGTCGCGCAGCAAAACGTGCAGCAGGCGATCAACGCGGCCAACAGCTTCCTGCCGTCGGGCCTGCCCGCGCCGCCCACGTATGCGAAGGTCAACCCGGCGGACCAGCCGATCCTGACGCTGGCGGTCACGTCGAACTCGATGTCGCTGACGCAGCTGCAGGACGCCGCCAACAACCGCCTCGCGACGAAAATTTCCGAAGTGCAAGGCGTGGGTCTCGTCGCGACTTCGGGCGGCAACGTGCCGGCGGTGCGGGTCGAAGCCGACCCGCAAAAGCTCGCCGGCTACGGCCTCAATATCGACGACCTGCGCACGCTGCTGGCCAACATCAACGTCAGCCAGCCGAAGGGCAATTTCGATGGCCCCGAGCTCGACTACACGATCAACGGCAACGACCAGATCTCCGATCCGGCCGACTATCTGAACTCGGTGATCGCGTACCAGAACGGTGCGCCGGTGTTCCTGCGCGACGTCGCGCATGTGAGCCAGGCGCCGCAGGACGTCGAGCGCGGCGCGTGGTTCAACAAGACGCCGGCGATCGTGCTGAACGTGCAGCGCCAGCCGGGTGCGAACGTGATCCGCACCGTGAATCAGATCATGCAGCAGCTGCCGAAGCTCGAATCGACGCTGCCGGCCGGTATGAAAGTGACGGTGGTAGCGGACAGCACCGGCGTGATCCGCTCGTCGGTGCGCGATGCGGCGTTCGAGCTGATCCTCGCGATCGTGCTGGTGGTGGCGGTGATTTTCGTGTTCCTGCGCAACGTGCCGGCCACCATCATTCCGAGCATCTCGGTGCCGGTGTCGCTGATCGGCACGCTCGCGGTGATGTACCAGCTGAACTACTCGATCGACAACCTGTCGCTGATGGCGCTGATCATCGCAACCGGCTTCGTGGTCGACGATTCGATCGTGATGATCGAGAATATCGTGCGCTATCTCGAGGAAGGCATGGGCCCGCTCGAGGCCGCGTTGAAGGGCGCCGGACAGATCGGCTTTACGATCCTGTCGCTGACGGTGTCGCTGATCGCGGTGCTGATTCCGCTGTTGTTCATGGGCGGCGTGATCGGCCGGCTGTTCAGCGAGTTCGCGATCACGCTGGCGGTGACGATCGTGCTGTCGGCCGTCGTATCGCTGACGGTCGTGCCGATGATGTGCGCGCGCCTGTTGCGCGCCCAGGCCGAGCGCCACCCTAGCCGCTTCGAACGCATCAGCGAGGGGCTGTTCGACAGGACGCTCGCCGCGTACGAACGCGGGCTGCGCTGGGTGCTCGACCACCAGACGCTGACGCTGTTCGTCGCGCTCGGCACCGTCGCGCTGACCCTGATCCTGTACATCGTGATCCCGAAGGGCCTGTTCCCGGTGCAGGACGTCGGCGTGCTGCAAGGCATCAGCGTGGCCGACAATTCGGTGTCGTACTCGGCGATGGTCAAGCGCCAGAACGAACTCGCGCAGGCGATCCTGAAAGATCCGGACGTGACGTCGCTGACGTCGTACGTCGGCATCGACGGCACCAATACGACGCTGAACAACGGCCGCTTCCTGATCAACCTGCGCCCGCGCGACGACCGCTCGGCGAGCGCCGAAGAAATCGGCCGGCGCATCCAGCAGGAAACCGACAAGGTGGCCGGCATCCGTCTGTACGTGCAGCCCGAACAGGATCTGACGCTCGATACCACGGTCACCAAGAACCAGTACAACTTCGTGCTGCGCGGACCGAGCCAGCAAGCGTTTCAGCAGTACGTGCCGGCGCTGATCGAACGGATGAAGCAGATTCCGTCGATCACCGATGTGGCGAGCGATCTGAACGTCGACGGCCTCGGCATCTACGTCGACGTGAACCGCCAGCTGGCGGCACGTTACGGCATCACGTCGGCGACCATCGACAACGCGCTGTACGACGCACTCGGCCAGCGCATCGTGTCGACGATCTTCCAGCAGTCGAACCAGTACCGCGTGATTCTGGTCGCGAAGCCCGACGCGCTGCCCGACCTGCAGGGCCTCGGCAATCTGTATCTGCCGAGCCAGACCAGCAGCAGCGGCCAGGTGCAGCTGTCGGCGATCGCGAAACTGCATGTGGTACGCACGCCGCTGGTGGTCAGTCACCTCGCGCAGTTTCCGTCGGTGACGATCTCGTTCAATCTGGCCAAGGATGCATCGCTGAGCGCCGCGGTGCGTTCGATCCGTGACGCCGAAGCCGCGGTAAATCTGCCGCCGTCGATTACGTCGACCTTCCAGGGCGCCGCACAGGCCTTCGAAGATTCGCTGTCGAGCGAGGTCTATCTGCTGATCGCCGCGCTGGCCGCCGTGTATATCGTGCTCGGCGTGCTGTACGAGAGCTATATCCACCCGGTGACGATCCTGTCGACGCTGCCGTCGGCCGGCATCGGCGCGTTGCTCGCATTGATGATCGCCGGCAGCGACCTGGACGTGATCGGCATTATCGGCATCGTGCTCTTGATCGGCATCGTGAAGAAAAACGCGATCATGATGGTCGACTTCGCGCTCGAGGCCGAGCGCGTGCACGGCAAGGCGCCGCGCGACGCGATTTTCGAGGCGTCGCTGCTGCGCTTCCGGCCGATCCTGATGACTACCCTCGCCGCGATGCTCGGCGCGCTGCCGATGCTGCTCGGCACCGGCACCGGTTCCGAACTGCGCCGGCCGCTCGGCCTCGCGATTATCGGCGGTCTGACCTTGAGCCAGATCCTGACGCTGTTCACCACGCCGGTCATCTATCTGTTCTTCGACCGGCTCGCCGAGCGCTTCTCGCGCAAGCGCCGTGAAAATCGCGAGCGCAACGGCCAGAGCGGCGACGCACCGGGCGATGGCGGCAACCGGAGCGGGAGCACGCCGTGAACATCCCGGCGCTGTTTATCCGCCGGCCTGTTGCGACCAGCCTGCTGGCGGTCGCAATTCTGCTGTCCGGCTTTCTTGCGTATTTCCAGCTGCCGGTCGCGCCGCTGCCGAACGTCGCCTATCCGGTGATCGTCGTGCAGGCGCAGATGGCCGGCGCGAGCCCCGAGACGATGGCCTCCACCGTCGCCGAACCGCTGGAGCGGCGCCTCGGCACGATCGCCGACGTCGCCGAGCTGACCTCGATCAGCTATGTCGGCCAGTCGATGATCGTGGTGGTGTTCGGCCTGAACCGCGACATCAACGGTGCCGCGCGCGACGTCGAAGCCGCGATCCAGGCGGCCCGCGCGGATCTGCCCACCACGCTGCGGGCGAATCCGACCTATCGCCAGTACAACCCGGCGAGCGCGCCGATCATGGTGCTGGCGCTGACCTCCGATACGCTGACCAAGGCGCAGCTATACGACTCGGCGGATTCGGTGATCCAGCAGCAGTTGTCGCAGGTGGACGGCGTCGGCCAGATCACGCTGGGCGGCGGCGCGTTGCCGTCGGTGCGCGTCGAACTGCAGCCGGGCAAGCTGAACAGCTACGGCATCGGCCTCGAAGACGTGCGCGCCGCAGTCGGCGCGGCCAATGCGGACAGCGCCAAAGGCCATATCGATTCGCATGGCCAGCGCTACGAAATCCTGTCGAACGACCAGATCAGCAACGCGGCGCCCTATCGCGATCTTGTGATCGCCTACCGGGACGGCGCGCCGGTATTGCTGCGCGACGTCGCCAGTGTGATCGACTCGAACGAGAACATCCGCAACGCGGGCCTGTACAACGGCAAATCCGCAGTGCTGGTGATCGTCTATCCACTGCCGGGCAGCAACGTCGTGAAGTCGGTGTCGCAAATCCAGGCGCGGCTGCCGGCCATCGAAGCCGCGTTGCCGAAGGCGATTCATGTCAACGTCGCAGTCGACCGCTCGGAGTCGGTGCGCGCGTCGACCGCCGACACCGAGCGCACGCTGTTTATCGCGGTGCTGCTGGTGGTCGGCGTGGTGTTCGTGTTTTTGCTGTCGCCGCGCGCGACGCTGATTCCCGCGGTCGCGCTGCCGTTGTCGATCGTCGGCACCTTCGGGCCGATGTACCTGCTCGGCTACAGCATCGACAATCTGTCGCTGATGGCACTGACGATCGGCACCGGCTTCGTCGTCGACGATGCGGTGGTGGTGCTCGAAAACATCGTGCGCCATATCGAAGCCGGCCTCGACCCGAAGGAAGCCGCGATCCGCGGCGCCGGCGAAGTCGGCTTCACAGTGATTTCGATGAGCCTGTCGCTGATCGCGGTGTTTCTGCCGATCCTGCTGATGCCGGGCATCGTCGGCCTGCTGTTTCACGAGTTCGCCGTCACGCTGACCATTGCCATTCTGTTCTCGCTGGTCATTTCGCTGACGATCACGCCGACGATGTGCGCGTACGTGCTGCGCCGCGAGCGCGAGGATCGCCCCAAACCGCGTATCGCGCGCTGGATCGACAACGGCTTCATGCGCTTTCGCAATGCGTATAGCCGCTCGCTCGATCTCGTGCTCGATCATGCGTTGCTGGTCTGCCTGTCGCTGATCGGGCTGCTGCTCGCCAACTTTCTTCTGCTGCCGCTGTTGTCGTCGACGTTTTTCCCTGAACAGGACACCGGCATTCTGATCGGCCAGATCATCGCCGACCAGAGCATCTCGTTCAACGCGATGCAGAAGAAACTCGCGCAACTGCAGGCGATCGTGCAGAAAGACCCAGCCGTGGCATCGGTGGCCGGCTTCACCGGCGGGCGCGCGCTGAATACCGCGAACGTGTTTATCGAGCTCAAGCCGCTCGCGCAGCGCCATCTGTCGGCCACGCAAGTGGTGAACCGGCTGCGGCCGAAACTGCGTGCGGTGTCCGGCGCGCAGCTGTTTCTGCAGGCACAGCAGGATCTGCGCATCGGCGGACGGCAGTCGGCAGCCGAGTACCAGTACACGCTGACCAGCGACGACTCCGATGCGCTGTTCAAGTGGGTGCCGAAACTGGTCGCCGAGCTCAACAAGCATCGCAGCGAAATTACCGACGTCAACTCGGACCTGCAGCAAAACGGTCTGCAGGCGTACGTGAACATTAGCCGGAGCACGGCGATGCGCTACGGATTCGTGGCGAACCAGATCGACAACGTGCTGTACGACGCGTTCGGCCAGCGCACGGTATCGACGATCTTCAATGCGCTGAACCAGTACTTCGTCGTGATGGAGGTCGCGCCCGAGTACTGGCAGTATCCGCAGTCGATGAGCGGCATCTACGCAAGCACGGCGGCGGGCAACCCGAGCGGCACGCAACAGACGCAGATGTCGCGCGCTCTGGTCAGCGGCGTGACGCAGCCGGCCGCGATTGCCGCCGCCGCGAGTGCGACGACCGGCACCAATGCGCTGAATGCCGACGCGGAAGCCAACTCGCAAACCAACAGCATCTCGAACAGCAAGGGCGGCAGCTCGAGCGGCAGCGCGGACAGTACGGCGGCCGAAACCGTGGTGCCGCTGTCGGCGATGTTGCGCTGGAGCAGCAGCCACACGGCGACGCAGGTGAACCATCAGGGCGGCCTCGTGGCCGGCACGATCTCGTTCAACCTGCCGCCCGGCGGCTCGCTGAGCACCGCGGACGCGGCGATCGAAAAAGCCTCGCGCGACATCGGCGTGCCGGCTTCGGTGCACGGCGCGTTCGCAGGAGCGGCACAGGCCTACGCGCAATCGATCGGCACCATCCCGCTGCTGGTGATCGCCGCGCTGCTGGTGGTCTATATCGTGCTCGGCGTGCTGTACGAAAACACCATCCACCCGCTGACGATCCTGTCGACGCTGCCGTCCGCCGGCATCGGCGCAACGCTGGCGCTGCTGATCTTCGGCACGCCGTTCTCGGTGATCGCGATGATCGGCATCATCCTGCTGATCGGTATCGTCAAGAAGAACGGCATCATGATGGTCGACGTCGCGATCCAGCTGCAGCGCACGCAGCACATGGATGCGCGCAGCGCGATCCACCAGGCTGCGGTGGTGCGGCTGCGCCCGATCATGATGACCACCGCCGCCGCGGTGCTCGGCGCACTGCCGCTCGCGATCGGCATCGGCCAGGGCGCCTCGCTGCGGCAGCCGCTCGGCGTCACGGTGATGGGCGGGCTGCTGTTGAGCCAGGTGTTCACGCTGTACACCACGCCGGTGATTTACCTTTATCTCGACCGCCTGCGTTCGAGGGTGGCGCGCTGGTCCGCGCGGCTGCCGTGGAACCGCGGGCCCCATACGACACAGACGCCGGATACACCGGACGCATCGGACACGAGCGCACGATGATGAATACGACCCGCACGCTACTCGCGGTCTCGCTCGTCGCGTTGACGACGAGCGGCTGCATGGTCGGCCCCGACTACCAGCGCCCGCAGGTGGCCGTACCGGCCACGTGGCACGAACTGCCGGGCTGGACCGAAGCCCAGCCGGCCGCCGCCGAAGGCCCGAAGGGCGACTGGTGGACGGTATTCGACGATCCGCTGCTGAACGAACTCGAACCGCAGGTCGCGGTATCGAACCAGACCGTGCGGCAGAGCTATGCGAACTACCAGCAGGCCATCGCCGAAGTGCGCATCGCGCGCGCCAACCTGTTCCCGACGATCGGCGTGCAAGGGTCGCTGACGCGCGAGCGCAGCCCGACCAGCACCACCGGCAGCTCGGCGTTTCTGCCGAGCGGCAGCGGCGCGCGCATCAACAACGGCGGCTCGCTGGAAGGCAGCGCGAGCTGGACCGTCGACCTGTGGGGCCAGGTGCGCCGCACGATCGAGGAAAATGCCGCGACCGCGCAGGCGAGCGAGGCGACGCTCGCGAACGCAACGCTGTCCGAGCAGATTGCGCTTGCCAATGCGGTGATCGATCTGCGCATCACCGATGCGAATATCGACCTGCTGACGCAGACCGTCGAAGCGTTTCGCGAGTTTCTGCGCGTGGTGACCGAGCAGGATCGCGCGGGCACCGTGCCGCCGTCGAACCTGGTGTCGGCGCGCACGCAGCTGGAAAGCGCACAGGCGAGCCTGATCGCGCTCGGCGTATCGCGCGCGCAGTTCCAGCATGCGATCGCGGTGCTGGTCGGCAAGAATCCGGGGGAAATCGTGGTGCCGCATAGCAGCGCGCTGCCGACGCTGCCCGAGATTCCGGCCGGCGTACCGTCGACGCTGCTGCAGCGGCGGCCCGATATCGCCACCGCGGAGCGGCAGATGGCGGCTGCCAATGCGTCGATCGGCGTGGCGATCTCGGCGTACTACCCGGCCATTTCGTTGTCGGCGCTCAGCGGCTTCACGCAGTCGCCGCTCGGCGGCCTGCTGAACGTCGGCAACTATGTGTGGTCGCTCGGCGCCGACGCGAGCCAGACGATTTTCGACGGCGGATTGCGCAGCGGCCAGGTCGCGGCCGCGCGGGCCAGCTACGATGCGGCGCTCGCCAACTATCGCGGCACCGTGCTGAACGCGTTCGAGAATGTCGAGAACGATCTGTCCGGCTTGCGGATTCTCGCCGAGCAGGCGCAGGCGCTCGACGCCGCGGTGCAGGATGCGATCCGCGGCACCGAGATCGCGCTGAACGAATATCAGGCGGGCACCGTCGATTACACCACCGTTGCGACGGCTCAGGCGACGCAGCTGAACGATCAGCAGAGCGCGTTGAACGTACGGCAGCAGCGGCTGCTGGATGCGGCCGCGCTGATCGGCGATCTGGGCGGCGGCTGGTCGGGGCAACTGCACGATCCGCGGCATCCGCAGCAGGCGGCCGACGCGGTGAGCCGGTAGCGCGACGCGCCCGCTTCGCGCGGTTGCCGCGCAACGACTTCCGGCGGCACGCGCGGGTCAGGCGTGCGCTTCAGTAGTGGTCGAAACAGGCTTGCAACGCCGGCGCGGCGCCGGTCAGCGTGAGCGCCAGCGTCAACAGAATGCGGGCTTTCGACGGCGCGTGATCTTCGGCGGCGAGCCAGCCGTAGGCATCGTCCAGTTGCGCGCCATTGCGCAACACGATGCCGCTACCCGTGCGCGACGCGCGCACCACGCTGACGCCACGGCGCACCGCGGCGCACAGCGGTTCCAGCAGATGCTCCGCGACATTGCCGTTGCCAGTGCCCGCGTAAATCAAGCCCCGGCTGCGCGCGGCCACTGCATTCACCGTCGCGGCCTCCAGCGCGCCGTACGCATAGACGATGTCGACCTGCGGCAACGGCCCGAGCATGTCGATCGACCAGGGGGTCGACAGCGTATGCGCGCGCGACGGATGGCGATAGTAGCGCGGCCGTCCTTCGATCACGTACCCTAGCGGGCCGTACGGCGAGCGGAACGCCTCGACCTTGAAGCTGTTCGCCTTGACGACATCGCGCGCGGTGTGAATCTCGTCGTTGGCGACCACCAGCGTGCCGATGCCGCGCGACGACGGATGCGCCGCCACCGCAATTGCGCCGTACAGATTCAACGCCGCGTCCGAGCTCATCGCCGACGGCGGCCGCAGTGAACCGACCAATACCGCGGGCTTGGCGCTCTTCAACGTCAGATGCAGGAAGTACGCGGTCTCTTCGATCGTATCGGTGCCGTGCGTGATCACCACGCCGTCAACGTCGGGTTGCGCGAGCAACGTCGAAACGCGCGCAGCGATCGCCAGCAGATGCCGGTTGCCGAAGTTTTCCGAGCCCGTTTGCAGCAATTGCTCGGCACGCAGCGCCGCCAGCGCAGACGCCTGCGGAATGGCGCGCAGAATGTCGTCGACGCCGAGCACCGAGCACAGATACGCGGACGTATTGCTGGCGGCTTTGCCCTGGCCGGCAATGGTGCCGCCGGTACCGACCACGACGATATTGGCCTTCTTTGTCATGCTTGATCGAAGAGAGTCAGGAAAAGGGATCGCAGGTCGCGCGGTGTCAGCGCGAAAGCGCGAAGGCACGGCGCAATTCCTGAGCCTCGCCGTTCGCCAGCCATTGCGCGAGCAGCGCCGCGGAACCCGCTGCAAGCGTGAAGCCGAGTGCGCCGTGTCCGACGTTGAGCCACAGGTTTGGAAAGCGCGTCGGTCCGATGATCGGCAAGCCGCGCGGCGTGGCCGGGCGCAGCCCGAGCCATGCACGGCCCGCTGCGGCGCCGACGAGGCCGGGGTACATGTCGGCGGCCTGCGCGCGCAGCGCCGCTACGCGGGCCGCATCGGGCTCGAGCGAATAGCCGCCGATATCGCCGATACCCGCAACGCGCAGCCGCTGGCCAAGCCGCGCATAGACCACCTTGCGGCTGAAGTCGGTGATGCTGACGCGCGGCGCGAGCGCCTGCGGATGCAGTTCGAACGTCAGGCTGTAGCCCGTGAGCGGATACACCGGAACCCGGATGCCGACCGGCTTCAGCAAACGCGCCGCCGCTGCGCCTGCCGCGATCACGACATGATCGGCAGCGAGCGGCGCACCGCCGCTCCATGCGTCGACGCCGCCGCCCGGGGCCGCCTTCAGCGTATCGATCGGCGTGTTCAGCAGAAACTGCACGCCGCGCGCGCGCAGCAAGGTTTCGAGGCCTTTGCAAAAACGTTCGCAATCGGCAGTGTCCTCACTGGGCGTATAGATGCCGCCCGCGAGAACCGGCCGCAAGTGCGCGAGCGACGGCTCGAGTTCGACGCACGCGTCGGCGCTCAAAGCCTGCTGCTCGCAGCCAAGGGTTCGCTGAAATTCGAGCAGATCGAGCGCGCTGCGCATCGCGGTTGCATCGCGATGCAGCACCAGCTTGCCGGAGCGGACGAAGTCGAAGTCGAGCGCAGGCTCGGCGTCGATCAGTTCGTGCAGCAGCGTGCGACTCAGAAACGATAGCGACAACAGCTGGCGTGTCGTCAGTTCGCTTCGTTCGCGTGTGCAGGCCAGCAGGAACTGCAGACACCAGCGCCACTGTTCGACACTTAGCCTTGGGCGAAAGCGCACCGGCGATTCGCTATGCGTCAGCCAGCGCGGCAACATCGACACCACGCCCGGGCCGGCGAGCGGCGCGACGTAGCTATACGACAACTGGCCGCCATTGCCGAAGCTGGTTTCGCTCGCCACCTGCGCGTGCCGGTCGGCCACCGTGACGTGATGGCCGGCGCGGCTCAGGTAGTAAGCGCTCGACAGACCGATGACCCCTGCCCCAACAATCAATACCCGCATACGGAGATACTCGCCTGGTCTCGTGTGGTTGCGTCGGCCGGATCGCGTGAAGCGGCGCTCGGCCCGTCGGTCAGACTGTACGAGGCATCCGGCGCGCCGGATTGCATCGATCTGCCGCAAAGTAGAAGATTCGCGACAGCGGCAGACGTTTTCCGGTGCCCGCCCGAGCCGCTCAGGCAGCAGCGGCGTTGCGCGCGGCGCGCAGTTTGCCGGGCGTCACGCCGTACGCTTCGCGAAACGCGCGGATGAAATGCGCGGCGTCCGCAAAACCGCACTCGTAGGCGACCTCGGTAATCTTGCGCGACGTATTGACCAGCATCCAGCGCGCGTAACGCAGGCGCATGCGCCGGTAGAACTCGTTGGGCGATGCGTCCATTTCGGCTGCGAAGGCGCGCTCGAGATGACGTACGCTCGTGCCGGTCATCTTCGCGATGACGGCGATATTCAGCGGCGCCTCGAGGTTTTCTTCCATCAGCAGCACCGCGTGGCGCACCGTCGCATCGTCGACCGACAGATACCCGAGCGCGGCGCGCCGCTCGATAAACGACGAGCCGCGCTGGCGGCTGACCGTCATCTGATGGATCACCTTGGACGCGCGATCGGGTCCGCAGTGCAGACTGATCAGGCGCGCGGCCATTTCCACCACCGAAATGCCGCCCGCACAGGTAATGCGCGGCCCGTCGATCAGATAGTCGCTGTGCGTGACGACGCGCAGCGCCGGAAACATCCGCCGGTAGTCGTCCACGTGGAAGCTGTGCACGCACGCGACGTGATCGTCCATCAGGCCCGCGCGCGCCAGCACGAAACTGCCGGTGCACATGCCGACGAGCGGAATGCCGCGCTGCGCGGCGTCCTTCAGGTATTCCCAGTAGCGCGGCGCTGCTTCGTCGAGATGTTGCAGCAGCCCGCCTATCACGACCAGATAGTCGAACTGCGTGACGTCCGGAAACACCGCCTGAGTCTGGATTGGAATGCCGCAGCTTGCCTCGACCGACTCGCGCTGCGCACCGACGATCCTCCACAGACAGCGCAGCTGGCGGCTCTGGTCGCCACGGTCGGCGGCGTGACGCAGCGCGTCGCACAGACCCGCCAGCGACAGCATCGGAAAGCGCGGCCACAGCAGGATGCCAACACTCAGTTCCGCGCCCGAGCGGCTCGCGCGGACCTCGAGGGTAGGCGGCAGCGCGTCGAGCTGCTCGACCAGTTGCTGCGTGGTGTCGGGCGTCCGGCTGGCATCGTCGGCAGTTGGCATGCGTGAACCCGTGAGTGGAAGGTCGGGATGACAGCGTGGCCGAAGCCGCGAAAACGGCGCGCGGGGCACTGTCGCAATTCTTCTATTTTCCGGCAAATCGATGCAATCGCAAGCGATTGTGGCCGCATAAATTCAAGCCGCCATCGGACGGGATTGCGGTTCGCTCTGGCCAACCATAACCACTTTTCGGGTGAAGCATGAGCAAAAGCACAACCTTGGCGCGCCGCATCGCGGCCATCGGGATTCTCGGCACGCTGGCAGCCGTTTCGATCGGCGCCGCCGATGCCGACGAACTGGTGAAGATTGGCGAAGCCGCCCCCGTAACAGGTCCGGCATCGTATCTCGGGAAGGACACCGAAAACGGCGCACGCCTCGCGGTCGAGGAGATCAATCAGGCGGGCCTCGTGATCGGCGGCAAAAAAGTGACGCTCGTGTTCGACGCACAGGACGATGCGGGCGACCCGCGCCAGGCGACCCAGGTCGCGCAGATGCTGGTCGACGACAAGGTGGCCGCCGTGGTCGGGCATATGCAGTCCGGCTCGACGATCCCGGCATCGAAAATCTACAACGACGCGGGCATCACCCAGGTATCGCCGTCCGCGACCAATCCGGCGTACACGCTGCAGGGCTTCAAAACCGCGTACCGCGTGGTCGCCACCGATGCGCAGCAGGGCCCTACGCTTGCCGATTACGCGGCGAAGACGCTGAAGGTAAAGACCGTCGCGATCGTCGACGACTCGACTGCGTATGGGCAAGGCCTTGCGGTCGAGTTCGAAAAGCAGGCAAAGGCCAACGGCATCGTCGTGTTGTCGCATGACGCGAGCACCGACAAGGCGGTCGATTTCCGCGCGATCCTGACGAAGATCAAGGGCGAAAAGCCGGACGCGATCATGTACGGCGGCCTCGACGGAACGGGCGGTCCGTTTGCGAAGCAGGCGAAACAGCTAGGCATCGCCGTGAAGGTGCTGGCCGGCGACGGCTTGTGCGCCGAAGACCTCGCCAAACTCGCGGGTGATGCCGCCGACAACGTGATCTGCTCGATCGCTGGCGCGCCGCTTCTGAAGATGGCCGGCGGCCCGGCATTCGTCGAGCGTTACAAGAAGCGCTTCGGCTATGCACCGGTGTTGAACTCGCCATTTGCCTATGACGCGGTCGGCATCATCGTCGAAGCGATGAAACGCGCGCAGTCCACCGAACCCGCGAGAATTCTCGCCGCGATGCCGGCGACCGATTATCACGGGGTGTTAGGCGAAACCCGCTTTGATTCGAAGGGCGATTTGCAGCACGGCGTGATTTCTCTGTACAAGTATGTCGACGGCAAGCAGGCGCTGCTCGGAGTCGTCGACAAATAAGCGCGGCCGCGCGCCATCCGGTGTCGCCGGCAGCTTCTGCAATCGCGTCAGCCCGGTTGCTGAAGCCGCGCCGGCAACGCGTAAACGCGCACCCAATCGATATCGAACGAAGACTGATCGACCACCTTGTCGATCGGCCAGCCGCCGCCGAGCGCGTAGTCGAGCATCATGTAGTAAGGCCCGGTCATATGCTCCGCGGCGTCGGCCGTGCGCATCCGGTTGGTCTGGATACCGTCGATGTACCACGTGATGTACTGCGGGTCGATCTGGCAGCCATAGATGTGGAAATCCTCCCACGGCTTCGCGCCATGCGGAATCGGCGTGGCGGGCGACCAGAATTCGGCGCCCTCGCCATGCCCGCCGCCGGCAGCCCAGTTGTGCACCGCTTCCGAGATCACCGCGCGATCGTCGGTGAACGTTTTACCGTACCACTCGAAGATATCGATCTCGGAAAATTTCTTTTTCGACGTGTTGTTGATCGTCGTCGAACTCATCAGCCAGAATGCGGGCCACGAACCCGTGCCGGACTTCGGCATGCGGGCGCGGACCTCGAAATAGCCATAGAGTTGCGCGAAGCCCTGGCCGGTTTCGTCCATCGACGAGATGTTTCCCGAATGCCAGGTGCCGGCCGCGTCCTTGTACGCCTTGATCGACAGGATGCCGTCGGACGCGCTCAGCGCATGGCTGTCCCACTTCGATGCCGAATAGTTTCCCGCCGGGCCATAAGGCGGAATATGCAGCCACGTCGCACTGCCCTTCGGCGAGCGCGTCGCGAGGCTCAGACGATCGAAGTTGTCTTCGAAGGTCAGCGTGTATCCGGTCAGGTCGATGTCGCCGGTGGATGAC
>DATLOW010000282.1:0-22856 GCA_035536055.1 Paraburkholderia sp.
GCCGTCGACGTGGCATGCGTTGCAACGTAACGCGATGCAAGGCGAGTTCGGCTGGACCCGGCCAGCGCAGCGCTATCTGAAGCTGTATGCGGAGCTGACCGATGCAAAACCGGCGCGTCGCGTGCTGGAGAATGTGGCCAACGCGAAGGCCGATGCAGTAGCCGAAGCGCCGGCAGCCGACAGCGCGATGCCGGTCGTGCAACGGCGCCGTGCTGCGGCACGCAGCCCGGCCGCGTCGCAGGCCACGCAGAACAATGGCGCATGGACCGGCAACGCAGCAGGCGCACACGAAGACCTCGTGCGCCGCGCGTAACGGCGGTTTTGGGCGCCACTGAATCAGCAAGCAGCACTGCGTGACATCGAAGGGTGACGCGATCGGGTTGTGCGATCGCGTCACATCATCTGCCCTTTTGACACAGCAAGCAGGCGGCCGCACTGTCGAGGCCGCACCTTGTTTGCCGGCTACTCCGTCAAGCGCTCCTCGAGCCGGTCGAACACATGCTGTGTCTCGCCTTGCGCATGCAACGCGAACAGCAACAGCGAGCGCCCGGTCACCTGATACACGTCGCCCGAGCCGAATTCGGGCAACTCATCGCGCTCCGGCGCGTTGGTGTCGATCAGACAGCTCCACTTGTCGCTGCCCGGCACTTCCGGCAGCGTGAAGTCCACCACGTCGTGATACGCGTTGACGACGATCAGCAGCGTCGCATCCGAAGCCGGCCGGCGAATTCCGCTCGCCTGCGCGCGGCCGTCGATCACGAGGCCGAAGCAGCGCATCGTCGCGTCGCCCCACTGCTCGTCGGCCAGCTCGACGCCGGCGGGGCTCAGCCACTTGACGTCCTTCACCTGCAGGTCCTCGTCGCTGTCGCCATTGCTCGCCAGCGACAGCGAGCGGGTCTCGCCGGTCAGAAAACGTCCGCGTCGCAGCACCGGCAGCGCGTGGCGCAGCGTGGTCAGCTTGCGCACGAACCCGGTCAACGCACGGCCGTCGTCGTCGATGCCCGGCCAGTCGACCCAGCTGATTGCGTTGTCCTGGCAGTACGCGTTGTTATTGCCCTGCTGCGTGCGGCCGAATTCGTCGCCGGCCAGCAGCATCGGCGTGCCTTGCGCGAACAGCAGCGTCGCCAGCAGATTGCGCTTTTGCCGCTCGCGCAGCGCGCGGATCTCCGCGTCGTCAGTCGGACCTTCGACGCCGCAGTTCCATGAGCGGTTGTCGCTGTGGCCGTCGTTGTTGTTCTCGCCGTTCGCGTCGTTATGGCGCTCGTTGTACGACACCAGATCGTTGAGTGTGAAACCATCGTGCGCGGTGATGAAGTTCACGCTCGACCACGGCCGCCGGCCGCGCCGGTTGAAGAAATCGCCCGACGCGGTAAGGCGCGTGGCGAGATCCGCCGCGCAGCCTTCGTCGCCCTTCCAGAACGAGCGCACCGTATCGCGGAAGCGGTCGTTCCATTCGGCCCAGCCCGGCGGAAAGCCGCCCACCTGGTAGCCGCCCGGACCGCAATCCCACGGCTCGGCGATCAGCTTGACGCTGGCGAGCACCGGGTCCTGCCGGCAGCTGTCGAGAAAGCCGCCGCCTTCGTCGAAGCCGTACGGCTCGCGGCCGAGGATCGTCGCGAGGTCGAAGCGGAACCCGTCGACGTTCATTTCGGTGACCCAGTAGCGCAGGCTGTCGGTAACCATCTGCAGCACGCGCGGATGCGACAGGTTCAGTGTGTTGCCGGTGCCCGTGTCGTTGATGTAGTAGCGGTTCTGGTCCGGCAGCAGCCGGTAGTACGACGCGTTGTCGATGCCGCGAAACGACAGCGTCGGGCCGCGCTCGTTGCCCTCCGCGGTGTGGTTGTAGACGACGTCGAGGATCACTTCGAGCCCCGCGTCGTGCAGCCGGTCGATCATTTCCTTGAACTCGGCGACCATGCCCGGGCCGCGCGCGAAGTAGCGCGGATCGGCCGCGAAAAAGCCGATCGTGTTGTAGCCCCAGTAGTTGGTCAGCCCTTTGTCGAGCAGCAGGCTGTCGTTGACGAACGCGTGGATCGGCAGCAATTCGACGGTAGTCACGCCGAGCCGGCGGATATGATCGACCACGGCCTTTTGCGCGAGACCGTCGAACGTGCCGCGCAGCTTCGCGGGCACCGCGGGGTGCAGTTTCGTATAGCCGCGCACGTGCGTCTCATAGACGATCGTGCGCTCCCACGGCACGCGGATGCGGGTCGGGTGGGTCCAGTTGAACGACTGGTCGACCACCTGGCATTTCGGTGTCCACGCGGCGCTGTCGCGCTTGTCGAACGTCAGGTCCGGCTCGTCGCCAGGGGCATTGAGCGTGTAGCCGAACAGCGACGGATGCCAGCGCAGCGCGCCGACGTGCGCCTTCGCGTACGGGTCGAGCAGCAGCTTGTGCGGATTGAAGCGGTGTCCGGCTTGCGGCTCGTACGGGCCGTGCACGCGATAACCGTAGACAGCGCCGGGGGCCAGGCCCGCGACATGCACGTGCCACACTTCATCGGTGTATTCGGGTAACTCGATACGCTCCAGTTCGCGTTTGCCCTTTTCATCGAACAGGCATAGTTCGACCTTGCTCGCGTGGGCGGAAAACAGCGCGAAATTGACGCCCTTGCCGTCCCAGGTAGCACCGAGCGGGAATGGCGAGCCCTCGGAAATGCGGCGATCGTATGGCATGACAAGCCTTGATGGAGGGTGGGATGGGGAATAAAGGACACAGGCGGCGCGTCGATGCAGCAAGGCGTGTACCTGCACGCCCGTGCGCACCGGCCAGGCGGCGCGCGTCGCGTGGTGACGTGGCGCCGGCATCAAACGCCGCACGCGCGCGAGGCGCGCGTTTCCGCCTTACAAACCAGGATAGATATTGCCAATGCACCGTAAGTGCTTCAGCGTTGACGCCCGCTACGATCTGGAGCGGCGAACCGTACGCGATGTCATGCGGCGGTCATCGCAATCCGCTACCAGCAAGCCGCGGCGGAGAACCGCATGCTGCGGTGCCCGCCATCAGGCGCTGCGCACCCTGCGTATGGCACGCGACATGCATGTGCCCTGCACGATTCACACTCTCCGATTCGCCGCGTCAGCAGATGCGTACCAGAAAAGCAAGCCCATGATGGATGCCAATGCACTTTCGGACACCCGCCTCCCGACGATCCTGCTGATCGACGACGAGCAGGATCTGCTCGCCGCCTGGGCATTGCTGCTCGAACTCGAGGGCTTTCACGTGGTGACCGCGGTGGAGGCGCGCAAAGGCGTCGAACTTGCGCATCGCCTGCATCCCGCGCTGGTGATCACCGACCTGATGATGCCGGAGATGGACGGCACGCAGGTTTGCCTCGCGCTGCGCGCGGACCCGTCGCTCGACGACGTACCGGTGATCCTGTGGAGCGCATCGCCCGATATCCCGGACGACGCGCTGTGCGAATGTACGCTGCACAAGCCCGTGACGCGCGAGACGCTGCTGTCGAACGTGCAGGGACTGCTGCGCGCGGCATGCAGCGGCGTGCAGCGGCCGAGCGCACGGCGGCGCTAGCGCGCCACGCGGTGGCCAGCAAAGCCGCCTCGCGCGGCGGGACGCACCAAGCCGTGCAGCGGGTGCAAGCCGACCGCTGACGGCAAACAAGGCAGGCAACCCAATCCCGCGTCGGCTGTACGGCGCAGGATTGCGCCGGCTCGAGAAAATCGTATCGGCCGTTAAGCCTGCGGATCCGACCGATGAATCGCCAGCCCCTCCATCGGATCGAGTGGCTCGCGCCACGGCGCGCGCTTGAGCATCAGGCGCGTGTCGTCGTAGCCGGCGCGCCAGCGCCGTTCGATGCCGGTCGCGGAAAAATCGATGTCCTTGTGCATGTCGGCGCCGCACGAGCGCGGCGCGTCGAGTTCGATCACCTGCATCGTGGTGCCGCAGCCCCAGTCGAGCAGTTGCCGCACCGCCGCCGAGTCGCGCAGCTCTGGCGGAATATGCGCGCCGAGCTCGCGAATCACGTGGCGCAGCCGGTGAATCTGCCGCTGCCGTTCGAGATGGCTTTCCGCGCGGCTCGAATACTGGATGTCGCGCTGCCGGCTCATCGCTTCGCCGATCGACATCGGCTCGGGTCCGTGCGCGGGCCACAGCTGCACGGTGAAGATCACCGAATCGCGCCGCGGCCGATCGTCGAGTACCGCTTCGAGC
This sequence comes from Paraburkholderia sp., assembly GCA_035536055.1. Lineage (GTDB taxonomy): Bacteria > Pseudomonadota > Gammaproteobacteria > Burkholderiales > Burkholderiaceae > Paraburkholderia. The sequence goes on from DATLOW010000282.1 coordinate 4,172, forward strand.
GGCGTGTTCGAATAGATGCCGCCGTCCCAGAACGCCTCGCCGTCGATCCGCACCGACGGAAAGCCGGGCGGAAACGCCGCCGACGCCATCACGTGATCGACCGCCAGCGGCGCATCGCGATTCGTGAAGTAATGCATGTGCCCGCTCGCGACGCCGACCGTGCCGACGGTCAGGCGCATCTGCTGCGCATTCAGGCAGTCGAAGTCGACCAGCGACAGCAGCGTGTCGCGCAACGGATCGGTGTGATAGAACGCTGCGCGGTCGAGTCCGACCGATGCATGCAGGCCGAACCACGCATCGAAGCGCGGCGTGAAGAACGCCGGCAGACCGCGCGTGACGATCGACAGATCGCGCAGCCACTCGCCGATCCCGAACGGCATGCTGGCCGCCGCGCCGCCTTGCCAGGTCACCTGGTCCCAGAACTTTTGCAGACGCTCGAGCCTGCGTTCGACCGGATTGCCGGCCAGAATCGCCCCGTTGATCGCGCCGATCGACGTGCCGATCACCCAGTCGGGTTCGATGCCGGCATCGTGCAGCGCCTGATAGACGCCCGCCTGATAAGCGCCGAGCGCGCCGCCGCCTTGCAGTACCAGCACCACCTGACCCGCGATGTCGGGACATTCGGTGGAGCCGTGCGGCCGCGGCGCGCCACCGCCGGCTGCCTGATTTGCCATCGCGCTTTCTCCCTGAACAAGAACAGACACATGGGGATGCGGCCGCGCGCGGCACGGTGGAACCCATGAGCTGTCACACGATAGCGTACCTTGGCGGCGAATGCAGTGAGCGACGACCGGCCTGCCAATGACGGCGGCCAGTACGCGCGCCCATTTGCGCAGACCTACTTGGAGATGCGCAAAATCGCCGACGCGAGTTGCGAATAGCAAGGTTTCAGGTCGTCGGTGGTCGCCGCGTAGCAATACACGCCGACCGGCTGCTTCGGGTTGTAGCAGCGCGACGGGCCATCGGCCACGTTGGCGATACATTTCAGAATGTCTTCGCCCTTCTCGTTGTCTGCGCCTTTACCGACCGTCAGCAGCGGACCATAGCCGAGCGCGAATACGAAGATGCCTTCCGCGCGCGCCTGCGCCGCCATCGCTTCGAGCAGATTGCGCGACGCGCGGTTGACGTTCTGGTAGCGCACCTGATAGCTCGCGCCGTTCATGTCTTTCGTCACCACGCGCGGCGAGTTCGTCACGACCGGAAAAGTCACCGACGGTTCGGACGCCGCATGCGCGTTGTAGTTGTCCGGCAGACGATCGACCATCGCAGCGGTGCTGCTGGTGCAACTGCTCGAGATGCTCTGGCTCGTCTGCACGCCCAGCCTGTACAGACCGCCCGGATTGTCGTTCTGGTTCGGGCCGCCCGGAGGATCGTCGGACGACGTGAGGGTGCCGGTATTCGACGTGCAGGCCGAGCTCGTCTGCGGAATCGTCGACGAAAACGAGTTCGGTGCGCCGTCCGAGAAAAACACGATCACGCGCAGGCTCGAAGGCTGTGTGATTACGTGGTTCAGCTGCCAGCGCGCGTTCCACAGCGCCTCGCTCGAATTCGTATTGCCGCTGAACGAATAGCCGTTGATCGTGTTGGTCATCGCGGTGCGATCGAAGCCGCGCGCATTGCCGGCCTTGAACGGCACATCCACCACGGTGCCGGTCGCGAAGTGCATCAGCGCGACCCGGTCGCTGGTCACGTCGAAGTTGTTCAGAAAGTCCACCGAGCTCGTGCGCACCGCCTTCTGCACCGACGTGCTGTTCATCGACGTGGTCGTATCGACGACGAACGCCATATCCAGGTCGCGGCGCACCGACTCGGAAGTGGTCGCCACCTTCAGCACGTTGAAACCGAGCAGTTGCGTCAACGTAGTCGGCACCTCGGCCTGCGCAGCGATACCGATGGTCACGGTGCCGTCCGTGGCGAACGCGACCGACGGCGTCGCGAGCGTCACGCTCGAGCCGAGATAGCCCGGCGGGAAATTCGCCGCGAAGAACGCCTTGGCGGCCTGCTGCGCGCTGGCCGTCTGCGTGGTCTGGTTGGTGCCGCGCGTAACCGACTGGCCGGCCGCGATCGCGGCGCCGTCGACCGCGGCATCGAGTTTGGCCTTGATCATGTAGCCGCGCCCCGCGTCGAGCGCGAGGCCAAGCACCGCCAGCAGCAACGCCAGCGCCCCCGCGACGATAATGCTCACTGCGCCTTGCTGGCGCTTTGCCGACGATGTTCTCACCGTATCCCCCGATCGTTGCGCGATTTCAGAACACTGTCATCGCATACAGGTTCGGCGACAGCGCGGGTGTATTCAGAATCGGCCCGAGGTTCAGCGAGCCGACCAGCGGCGTCTGGTAATAGAACGCCTCGACCACGTACGCGGTCTGCCCACTGCTCATCTGCCCCTGCAGCAGCGTGACTTCCGGGGACTTGCTGCCTGGGCTCGGCAAACCCTTGCAACTGCCGGTGCCGTCGCTCGCCCACGTGGTGCCGTTGCTGCCGCAGTTCCAGAACTGGCTCTGCGCGCTCGTATAGCTGCCGCCGGTCCAGCGATACTGCGCGGTCACCACACCGGTGCAGCCGTTGTTGTTGCTGTCGCAACCATTGTTGCCGACCACCTGCGTGATGTAGATCATGCCGTTCGCACCCATGTCGAGCGGCGGCGTGGTCATGGTCAGCGACGACATGATAGTCTGCATCGGAAAGGTCAGCGATGCGCGGGTGGCCAGATTCGCGCCTTCGCGGCTGACGTTGATCAGGATCATCTGCGCCTGCATGTTGCGCGCGAAGTCCACCACCGGCAGCGCGATCGCCACCAGCAGCGGCAGCAGCAGCGCCATTTCGATCGCCGCGGCGCCGCGCTGGCGGCGCCGGCCCTTGCATTGGATCGTGCGGTTCATGTCGCAAGCCCTCTCAGAAGCCTTCGTTGCGCATCGTCGCCGCGACGCTGAACGTGTAGACGCCGTTCGGAAAAAACGGCTGCGCGAGCGGCGTCAGCAACGGCCAGTTGCAGTTCAGCTGCAGCACGATGATGTCGCCGGCATTGCCGAACATACTGCCCGAGTAGCTGCCCTGCGACGCGTAGTTGCTGCTCTTGCCGTTCACCGTCACCGTGTAGCTTGGATTGACGATGCCGTACAGCCCCATCGAGCTGTTCTTGATCTCCTGGATCACCGCGAGGTAACGCTGCTGGCTCGACGCGTTCGGGTCGAGGTCGCTCTGTCCGGTCACCGCATAGCGCGCGCCTTCCCGGACTGCGTACTGCATCGTCAGGTTGACCCACAGCGACACGCCGAAGTCGAGCCCGACGAACAGCAGCATGAACAACAGCGGCGCGATCAGCGCGAATTCGACGGCGGTCGCGCCGCGCTGCCTGTGGCGCATCGAGGGTCGTGACAAGCACGTGGGCATGATGCGTCTCCTCTGTGCGGTACGGGTCGCATGCTGATCTCAGCCCGAGATGCGGTGCAGCGCGGGCGCCAGAATGCGTGCGGTCTGCAGCGCGGCCGGCCCGAGCAGCACGATGATCAGCGTCGGGAAGATAAAGAAGATCAGCGGAAACAGCAGCTTCAGCGCGATCTTCGCGGCCTTCTCCTCGGCGCGCAGCCGGCGCTTGGTGCGCAGGTTGTCGGTGTACACGCGCAACGAATCGCCGATGCTGGTGCCGAAGCGGTCGGCCTGGATCAGCATCGTGGTCAGCGTGTCGATGTCCTCGACGCCGGTGCGCAGCGCCAGATTGCGCAGCGCCTTGTCGCGTCCGGAGCCGGCGCGCAGCTCGAGCAGCACCAGTTCGAATTCGTCGCGCAGCGCGGTGCTGCGCGTGCCGATTTCCTCGGTGACGCGTGCGAGCGCCGCGTCGAAGCCGAGGCCGGCCTCGACGCACACGGTCATCAGGTCGACCGCATCGGGCAGGTCTTCGAACAGCGCCAGCTTGCGGCGCTCGACGAGCCGCGCCAGCACGCCGTTGGGCAGATAGAAGCCGAACGCCGACGTGCCCAGCACGGTGGCCAGCGTCAGCACCATCGGCGCGTCGTGCAGTTTGCCGGCGAGCCCGGCGAGCGCGAGCGCCGGCAACGCGAGCGCAAGCACCGTCTTGGCGGCAAAGTACAGCGCCGGGGCCGAACTGCTGCGCAGGCCGGCGTTCAGGAAGCGCACGCGCAGCAGCGAATCGCTCCAGCTTTCCTTCGGCAGTGAGAACTTCGCGACGCGCGACGAAACCTGCGCGATCCGCTCGACCCACTTGCCGTCGGTTGCCGCCTGCGCAGCGTCGGCGGGGCGGCCATCGGGCGCGGCCGCGCCAGTGCCGAGCTGGCCGAGGCGGCGCTTGAGCGGATCCGGCCGCATCAGGCTCATGCCTTTGAACACTGCGGCAAAGACGATCAGAAACAGCAGCGCGAGCAATGCGATCTGGTCGATTCTCATGTTTTTCGGGTTGCCCCGCCCCCGTCGATTCGTTGAAATGTGGCCGCGCTCATACGTGGATGCGCACGATGCTGCGCGACCACAGCACGCCGAACAGCATGAAGGTCAGCGCGATGCCCACGAGCACCATGCCGGCGCTGTCGGTCCAGAAAACCCGCACCAGACCGGGATTGATCAGCGAAATCACACCGCCGAGCACGAACGGCATCAGGCACAGGATCCACGCCGACAGGCGCCCTTCCGCGGACAGCACGCGCACCTTGCCGAACAGCTTCAGCCGCTCGCGGATAATCGTGCTGATGTTGCCGAGAATCTCGGCCAGATTGCCGCCGGCTTCGCGCTGGATCAGCACGGCGATCACGAAGTAGCGCAGGTCGTCCAGTGGCACGCGCGTCACCATGTTCTGCAGCGCGTCGCTCATCGATGCGCCGAAGTTGATTTCGTCGAACGCGAGCCGGAACTCGCCGCCAAGCGGCTGCGGCATCTCGTCGCCGACCATGCCGAGCGCGCTCGGAAACGAATGGCCGGCAAGCATCGCGCGGGCGATCAGGTCGGCCGCTTCGGGCAGTTGCTGCTCGAGCAGCGCGAGACGCCTGGTGCGCTTGCGGCGCACCGCGAACCACGGCAGCAGCGCGCACAGCGCACCGGCCAGCAAGCCGACGACGAACGGCTGATGCAGCACCAGCGCTGCGAGCCAACCGGCCGCCGCGCACGCGCCGGTATACGCGACGAAACGGCCGATGCTCCAGTCGAGCCCGGCCTGCACCAGCAGCCGCTGCAGCGCCTCGACGCGCCGCATGCCGAGCAACAGGCGCGCGGTCAGCGACGCGTCGGAGAGCCGGTCGCTCTTCAGAATGGACGCGGGCTCGCGAACAGCGTCGCCGGCGCTCGCCGACAAGGCCCGCACGCGCGACTTCAGACGCTTCGCGGCAGCGCCGTGCCGCCCGTGCCAGTACAGGTAAAGGCCTTCGACCATAAGCACCGTCGCGATGAACAGCAGCACGACGAAACCGATAAACGACGTATCCATGCTTTCCCCCAGGCATTGCCGTGATGCGCGGCGCGCTCAGACCTCGAAGCGCCGCGCCGGATCGAATACGTTGTCGGGCAGCGACAGCCCGAACGCCGCCAGACGTTCGCAGAACTTCGGCCGCACGCCGGTCGCGCAGAAAAAGCCGCGCACGGTGCCGTCCTGATCGACGCCGGTACGCTTGAACGTGAAGATTTCCTGCGTATTGATCACCTCGCCTTCCATGCCGGTGATTTCCTGGATGCTCATCAGCTTGCGGCGCCCATCGGTGAGCCGCGACGCCTGCACCACCACCGACACCGCCGACGCGATCTGCTGGCGCATCGCCTTGACAGGCATCGCGATGCCGGCCATCGACACCATGTTTTCGAGGCGCGTCAGCGCGTCGCGCGGCGTATTCGCGTGCAGCGTCGCCATCGAACCTTCGTGCCCGGTGTTCATCGCGTGCAGCATGTCGAGCGCTTCGCCGCCGCGCACTTCGCCGAGCACGATGCGGTCCGGGCGCATCCGCAACGCATTGCGTACCAGCGCGCGCTGCGAGATCTCGCCCTTGCCTTCGATATTTGGCGGGCGGGTTTCGAGGCGCAGCACGTGCTGCTGGCGCAGCTGCAGTTCGGCTGCGTCTTCGATCGTGACGATGCGCTCGTCGCCCGGAATGAAGCCGGACAGCAGGTTCAGCAGCGTGGTCTTACCGCTGCCGGTGCCGCCCGAAATCAGCACGTTCAGCCTGGCCTTGATCAGCGCCTCGAGCAGTTGCGCCATCGCCGGCGTGAAGCTCTGGTTGTTCAGCATGTCGTCGACCGTCAGCGGATTGACCGCGAAACGCCGGATCGACACCAGCGGGCCGTCGATCGCCGACGGTGGAATGATCGCGTTGACACGCGAGCCGTCGGGCAGCCGCGCATCGACCATCGGCGTCGATTCGTCGATGCGCCTGCCGACCCGCGACACGATGCGCTCGATCACCTTCATCAGGTGCGCATCGTCGTAGAACGTGATGTCGGTGTGTTCGAGCCGGCCGCGCCGCTCGACGTACACATGCTGCGACGTGTTGACCAGAATGTCGGAAATGGTCGGGTCGTTCAGCAGCGGCTCGAGCGGTCCGAGGCCGAGCATTTCGTCCTGCACGTCCTGCACGAGGCGGCGCCGCTCGAACTCGTTCATCGGCACCTTGTCCTCATCGACGATACGCTCGACGAGCTGCGCGAGTTCGCGCTTCACCTGGTCCGGCGTGAGCCGCTGCAGCTTGTCCAGCTCGACGCGCTCGATGATGGTCTGGTGGATGCTCATCTTCAGCTGCTGGTAGGCCTGGCGCGCGGCCTTGCTGTCCTGCGTGCCGGCCGCGGCCCCGGTGGGCGGGGCGGCCGCCGCCGCGAGGTCGCTTTGCATCAGGAGTTGTTCGCGCAATGACATGCTGGTCTCCGGCTGGTCGTTGGATTAATCGGCGCTCGGGTCGAACCGCGGCGCGCTTAATGGCTCGGCTTGAGCTGCGCGCCGCCGGTCTTCGGCGCGAACCAGCGCGCCAGACTCCGTTTGGCCGGTGCGTGTTGCGGCGGGCACAGCTGGATCGCAAGCGCGTCGATGCTTTTCGCGAGCGCACTGTTCTTCGCCATCACCGCGAGCGGCACGCCCTGGTTGACCGCTTCGCGCGCGTTCTTCAGATCGTGCGGCAGCAATTGCACCGGCTTCGCGCCGAGCGTGCGTTCGATCGCCTCGAGGTCGACCCGCTCGCGCTTGTCGTAGCCGTTCACGACGAGGCGCGTCTTGCCGGCCGCATAGCCGAGCTGGCCGAAGATATCGAGCAGTTTGCGGCTCGCATGCAGATGCGCAATGGTCTGCTGCAGCACCACGCAGATCGCTTCGCTCTGGTCGAGCGCCTGGATCGACAGCGGGTTGGTGCTCTGGCCGACATCGCAGATCACGACGTCGTATTGTTCGCGCACCAGCGCAAGCGTGCGTTGCAGATGCGCGGCGCGCAGCTCGCCGGCCTTGACCGGGTCGCCGGCGCCGGCCAGCACGTCCAGATTCGGATGCACGCGCGCCACGCAGGCCTCGAAGAAAGCGGCGTCGAGCCGCTCGATCTGCGTGCCGAGGTCGTACAGCGTGGCGGGCGGCGCCTTGTCGGTCAGCAGCAGGCTGGCATCGGCGAACTGCTGGTTCAGGTCGATCACGAGCACGCGCCGGCCGTGCGCCGCGGCAAGCGCGTACGCGACGTTGGTCGCCACCAGCGTGGTACCGCAGCCGCCCTTGCCGGCAGCGAACGACAGCACCCGGCCGGCGCGGTGCGTCTGCCCGTGCTTCTTGCCGGCCACGTGCGCGACTTCACGCGCGAACGCATTGGCATCGAGCGGCCACGACAGCACGTGCCGCACGCCGGCGCGCATCGCGGCCATCAGCATGTCGGTCGACAGCGCGGCGGTGACCAGCATGCAGGTCAGATGCGGCGCATGCGCGCTGATTTCCTCGATCGCCGCGAGCTGCAGCGGGCCGAGCGCGCTGTCCTCGATGATCAGCAAATCGGCTTTCCTGATCTGCGCCGCGTGGCGCGGCAGATGCTGCGCCGGGCACGCTTCGGTGCGCAGGGTATGCATCACGCCGCTCTCGCCGAGCAGCGTGCCGATCTCGCGCGCGCATTGCTCGCTTGCCGAAACCAAAAGAATATCGATCATGGTGACCCTCCTTAGCCGCCGTCGATCCGCGCCGTGGTTAATTGCCGACCGTGCCCGCGCCGATCCCGATCGTGAATGCGCTGCTGGGCGGCGTCGGCGCGGTGAACGACTTGTAGTAGGCGGTTTGCGCCGCATCGGCCGCGCGCCCGTCGACGCCTGCGACCGGGTCGGTGTTGTCCGACGCGTTCGGGTTCAGCGTCTGCATCTCGCGCAGCTGCGTGACCGCCGCGCCGAAGTTGCGATCCCAGTTCGGTGTCGACGACAGGCAGCCGCCGAGCGCCGCGCATGCGCCGAGACCGACGGCAATGCGCGACAACGTGTGCAAGGTGTTCATGGTGGTCTCCGTCTGTGCGTGGCGCGGGTTCAATGCAGGGACGCCGGGTGCGGCGCGCTCGACGCTGCGGCGGGATGCGCCGCGTCGCTGCCGCTGTCGGGTGCAGCCAGTGCAACGGCGGCTGCGGTGTGAGCCGATGCGGGCGCGGGCGGCTCGCTGTGCGCCTCGCCGGGTTGCGCGGTGAGGAGCGGTTGCGGTGCGGCTTGTATGGCGGTTTGTGTCGCCGCCTGCGTCGCTTGTGCCCCGTGCAGCGCCGGCTGGTGCGCGCTTTGCCCCTGCTGCGGATCGGCAACCGGCAGCGCAGCCGCGTCGACCGGCGCGGACCGCGGCGCCGGCGAGGCCGGCTGCGGCAGCGTCACCGCGGGGACGCCGGCCGGCGCGGCAGCCGCCGCGTCGCCGGAATGCGCGGGGGCGGTGCTGAGCGTACTGCCGGCCATCGGCTGCGGGCGCACACCGGCCGCAGCGCCCGGTGCGCTGTTGGCGGGCGCCGGCGCCGCGGGCGCACCCGGTGCACCCGGCGCAGGCAGTGCGGGGGAGATCGGCACTGCGGGCGCGGCGGGCGCCGCCGGCTTCGAGCCTTCCATATTGCCGGTCGCGAACAACGTGCCTTCGTTGACGTTGGCGAACGTGTCGGTCGGCAGCGGATAGGCGCGCGGCAGCGGCTTGGCAAGGCGCGGCGTCACGACGAACACCAGCTCGGTCTTGTCCTCCTGAAACTGCGTGCTGCGGAACAGTGCGCCCAGCACCGGCACCTCGCCGATGCCCGGCAGCGCCTTGATCGTGCCGGTCACGTTGCTCTTCATCAGGCCGCCGATCGCGAAGCTCTGACCGTCGTACACCTGCAGCGTGGTGGTCGCGCGGCGCGTCGTGATCAGCGGCAGGATCGCGGTCGTGCTGACCCCGGCTGCCGACACCGCCACCCCGGTCGGCGACAGCTCCGAGACTTCCGGCGCGACCTTCAGGTTGATGCGGCCGTTGTCGAGCACGGTCGGCGTGAAAGTCAGGCCCACGCCGAACAGCTCTTCCTGCAGCGTGATCGTGGTGCCGCCGGTGGTGTTGCTTTGCGGCACCGGAATAAACACTTTGCCGCCCGCCAGAAAGCTCGCTTCCTGGCCGCTGATCGCCATCAGGTTTGGCTCGGCGAGGATCTTCACCAGCTGGTCGTTCTTCTGCGCGTCGATCGCGAGGCTCAGCGGCAGGTTGTTCGATTTCGCCGCCGCCGCGAGACCGAGGCCGCCCGACAGGAACTGCGCGAGCAGGCCGAAGCTCCACGTGCCGATGCTGCCCTGCAGATTGGCCTGCGCGCCGAGCTGGTCGACCAGCGTCTTCGACACTTCGGCAACCTTCACTTCGAGCATCACCTGCTGCGGCGCGGCCACCTGCATCATGTTGATCACGCGTTGCCGGTCGCCGCCGTTGCCGCCGAGCGCCTGCAGCGGCGCAGGCGCCGCCACCGGCAGCGGCCCGGCCGCCGGCGCGCCCGCAGTGCCGCGCGCGCCGGGCAGCGCGGCATTCGAACGCTGCGTGAAGGCCTTGGCCAGCTCGACGATGCGCTCGGCCACCACCGCATCGCTGACGACGCCGGTCAGCACCAGCGAGTCGCCCGCCGCCATCACCTGCACGCCGCGCTCGTTGGGCATCAGTTTCAGAATGGTTTGCTGCAGGCCGCCCGGATCGGCACCCACCACCACGTCGATCACGCTGCACGCGCCGCTCTTGCCCTGCACGATCATGTTGGTCGTGCCGATGTCCGAGCCGAGCAGATAGAGCGTTTGCGGCGACACCAGCATGGTTTGCACGATCGCCGGATTACCGACGGTGCGCTGGCGGACCGGCTCGTCGAGGTCAACCAGCGTCGACTTGCCGAGCGGCACGTTGACGGTGCTCTGTGCGCTGACCTGTCCGCGGCAGTTCGGGCCTTTGCCGGCGCCGACCATCGACACGGCGCCGGACGCCGTATGCGCCTGCGCACCGCTCGACTGCACGGCCGCCAGTGTGGCCGGCAGCTCCGGCAGCGGCGTCGCCGCGGCGGGCGCGTTATTCGCGACCACCATGCCCACCGCGCCCGGCTTGCCGGCAAGGCCTTCGGCCTGCGCACTCGGCAGCACCCAGAGAAAGGCGCCGATCGTTCCCAGAATGACGGTCACGCTAAAGCGTGCTGCCGCCGGTCGATGCATCCTCGCTTCGCGTGCTGGCGACCGATGCGCCAGACGAGCCGATTTCGCGTTCATGTCCTTCCCCCGTTCAGTGCTGCTTGTGTTCCGCTTATGTGCTGCTTATGGGTCGATGCCAATCCCGGTGTTGCGTGGTGTTGCCTGGTGTTTCCAGAGCTGCCTGATTACGTATCGTTGCCTGATGCGCTGCCGTTGCTTCGTTCAAAAGCATTCTTTCGTGGTGTCGCCGCCGACGATCACCCGCACGCAGTTGCTCGGCTCGCGCGCCGCCACGCGTCGCACCGGACGCGCCGGCGCCGCTGTCGGCGCACTCGCAACGACCGGCTCGGCGACGTCGAGCAGCGTGGCGCGCGTCGCGCCGCCGGTGGCGGTGGCTTGCGGATCGATCTGGTTGCGCAGCACCAGCGACAGCGTGCCGATACTGCGTGCGAGGTCGATCTTCTCCGCCTGAGCAGGCGTCACCTCGAGCGTGACCGCGTCGACCACTTTCGGCTTGGTGTCGTCGCGCGCCACTTCCTGCGCGACGGCGAGCACCAGAATTTTTTCGAGCACGATCTTCGAAATGTGCTGATCGCGCTGCGTATTCGGATCTTTCTCAGTGTTGACGATGATGTCGACGTAATTGCCCGGCAGCGCGAAACCGGCCACGCCGATTACGTCGTTCACCCGCACCGTGATGGCCCGCTTGCCTTCGTTGATTACCGCCGACAGTCCGCCCACCGTGCCTTCCGGCGACAGCTTGGTGGCCAGTACCGGCTCGCCGCGCATCGTGCTCTCCTTCAGCACGCGGCCGTCCAGCTTCGCGACGTCGGTAAACGCACCGGCCGGCACGCTGCCCGGTGGCCAGTCGATCGCCTTCAGCACGTCGGGCGTCAGGCGCTGGCCAAGGCTGATGTCGCTGGTCGCGACCACTACCCGTGCGGTCTGCGCAGCGCCCTGCGAGGCCATCCAGCGCGAGCCGAACACCACGGCGGCAAGGCCCGCGGCGGTCGCGATCAGCAGCATGAATATCGCGCGTGAGTTGTTCATGTCGGTCTCCTGGTGTCGGCTGGTTATGGCCGGTGCGCTCGTGGCGCGGTCGATGACGTGGATCGGTTCAAACGGTTCGAGCGATGCAAGCGGTTCAGGCGGTCGCGAATCTGCGAATCATCTCGTCCGCGTGGTTCGTTCGCGGCGGCGCCGTTTGCGGGCTCCCGCCGTGGGCGAAATAACTGTTCCACGCGCGCTGCAGCGTGTCCGGCGTGGCGACGGGCAACTCTTCGCGATAGCTGGCCTGCGCCACCACCAGGCCGAGCAGATCGCGTGGATAGCAGGCGAGCAGTGGCCGGCCCGCCGGCTGATGCAGGCGATGCAGCAGAAAATCGAAGGCAGCGTCGTCGGTGCGCACGCGCAGCTCGGCACACAGGTGCTCGAACAGCACGCGGTACTGCTGCGGCGCAAGCGGCCCGACGTACAGCTTGCAGCCGAGCCGTCGCAGAAACGCTTCGTCGCCGAGCTGCTCGGGCGACAGGTTGCTCGAGAACGCGAGGCGCACGTCGAACGGCACCTGGAAGCGCGCGCCGTTTTGCAGCGCCAGGGTTTCGGTGCCGCGGCCGAGCGGCGCGATCCAGCGGTTCAGCAGCTCTTGCGGCGCAACCCGCTGGCGGCCGAAGTCGTCGACGATATACAGGCCGTTGTTCGCCTTCATATGGCCGGGCGCCTGATAGAAGCCCGTGCCCGCGTCGTAGCGCAGTTCGAGCATGTCGAGCGTCAGCTCGCCGCCCGCCATCACCACCGGGCGCCGGCAGCGCAGCCAGCGGCGGTCCGGCGGCACGGCGACCGCACGCGACGGGGTATGGGCCGATAAATTGGCCGTTGCGCTCGACGGCTCCGCGCACGGCACGTGCACGAGCGGATCGAAAACCTGCACGATCGAGCGGTCGATCAGCAGCGCGTACGGCAGGTCGATGGTGCCCGGCAACAGCCGCGCGAGGCATTCGGCCAGATAAGTCTTGCCGCCGCCGGCAGGTCCGTACAGCAGAATCGGCCGGCCCGAATTCATCGCGCCGCCCACCTCGTCGATCAGCGCATCGGCGAGCGTCAGATCGGCTAGCGCGTCACGCACGAACGGGCGCGCCACGCGCAGCAGGTTCACCGATTGGCGCGCCACGGTTTGCGCGTAGGCCTCGAGCGTGACCGGCGCCGCGCCGACATATGCGCATCTGGCGAGATAGCCGATCGCGCGCACGCGCCCTTCTTCGGTCAGCTGATACTGCACGTCGAAGTCGGCCGCGCCGCGCTGCGTGATTTCGAGCAGACGCTCGCGAACCATGAAGCCGGTCACTTCGTCGACCACCGGAATTGTCAGCTTCAGGCGCTCCACCAGCCGCGCGAGGCTGACCCTGCCTTCGACCGCGCAGGCCTTGGCGGTCAGCTCGGCGAGAAACGGCAGGTCCAGACCGGTTTGCCGCACGGTCTGCGGTGCGCGAGGCGCGCCCTTCGTTTGTGCAGCACGGCTGCGCGACGCGGTGTCGTGCAGCACAGGCTCGCCCGGTCCATGAGCGTTGTTCATCTGAGTTCCCCCGTATTGGACTGCCTGCGAGGCCCGGCCTTGCAGCGTCCGGTGCACCCGCGTCGGTTCTGCCGGCTTGCAGACGGTGCCCCGGCTTTATCGTGCCGGCGCGCCGCCTGCTTGCCTGGCGGGCTGGTTGCCCGCTTTCTTCATGCTGCATGCCACGCACAACCCGCCGTGCGCTCCCCGTCTTTCCGCACCACCCCCGTCGTGCGGACCCCGTTGCGGAACCTCGTCTTTCTGCGAAGACCCGGTTCTCTGTCTTTCTGCTGCAACCGCCACTACTGCTGCCTGATACCGCTTCGATCCCGCCTGCTGCCGTGTGCTGCGCGCTACCGCATGGTCATGACAATCGTGCCCAGTGCGCCGATTGCGATGGCCACGCCGAACGGCAGCTTGCCCACCGACAACGCCCGCATCACTTCACCTTGCTGTACTGCCTGCCGCCAGCCGCCAGCCGTCGCCAGCAGCATCGAATAGCTGTTCGCGAGCCCGTCCTTCAACCGCCGTTGCAGCAGCATGGCGGCGAGCGCCCACACCCCGGCGACCGCACACGCAAGCAGCGCGGCCACGATCGTGCCGGTGGCGCCCGTCAGCGCGCCGACTGCCGCCATCAGCTTCACGTCGCCGGCGCCGACTACGCGCACCAGGTAACCGGGCAGAAAAATCATGCTGCCCACGAGGCAACCGCCGAGCATGCCGGTCAGCCCGTCGACCGCGCCGTGCGCCATCCATTGCGCCGGCAGTGCTGCAGCCAGCCCGGTTACCACCAGCCAGTTCGGGATGCGGCGGGTACGCAGGTCCAGCACGGCCGCCGTGATCACGAGCAGGAACACGCAAGGGGCAATCGGAAACGGAAAGGCGTTCATCGCAAACTCCGGTATGCAGTTCGGTGGGCGCGCCCCGCTGCGGTCAGCCCGCCCAGCTCTGCCGCGATCGTGCGTGCGGCAGAGCGAGCTAGCGACGAGCCGCGGGCTGAGCTTGCGCTGCGTTACTTGCCGGTGTTCTTCGACGCGGTCTGCAGCGCCGTCGACACCGTGTTGAAGATCGTCTGCACGCTGGTGCCAGCCAACGTCGCACCGCCGATGATCATCACCGAGATCAGGCCGACCAGCAGGCCGTATTCGATTGCTGCTGCACCTTCTTCGTCGCGCAGAAATTGTTGAATTGCGTTCTTCATTGCTAACCCCCGTAGGAAAAGTGGAACTACCGAAACAAGCCGCCGCGGTCTTTCTATGTGCCCGCTTTGGCGTCACAAGCCCGTTCGCAACACGCGTAACGGACCACGATCGGCCATGCCGCCGGCTGCGTCGTCGTGGTGGCGAATGGTCCGTACCCCGTATGAACCATTCGCCCCACTTTCTTCTGACGTCCGCCCCATTGGCCCCGCCGCCCCTCCGCGATCCCGGCAATCCCCGGCCGAAATCGCGAAGTCCCCGTTGTCGCTACCGGTCGGCGCTCTGTGGCGTCTGCCGTCAGCAACGATGCCCGTGGCCGACATATCGCAACGGGTGTGCCATCAGGCCTCAAACCCTTGTCGCAGCGTGGTCGACAGGCTGACGCACAGGCGTTTTCAGGGGCCGGCCGGATCGCGCGTTTCGGACTAGAAACAGTCCCGAGACGCCAATAACCACTCCGCATACGCGTTTTGGCCCGCACTGAGACCGGTAAAAAAATCTTTCTCATACGCGGCGAGGCCCACTGGATAAGGCGTCGCGGTCAAAAATGCCTGATCAGAAACGGCCGTGCGTACGACTCGCGAGGCCTGGCCGGACCTGTCGCAACTTTGAGACAGCGCGCATTGGGCGCGCCGAAAACGCTCCGCGGCTGATACGCGAAAGCGGCACAGCCTTGTCCCGCAAGGACCGGCTGCGTTCATCGATGAATCGCGCGAGCGCGCCGCCAGGTGGGGTGCACCCCATCATGATTTCTTCCGATTTAAACTCCGCGCGCTTTTCATTTATCTTTTGCTCCACATGCCGGATTCGTGCGACGATAAGTCGATGTTCTGTCACGGCATACAAGCTTCACGGAGTTGGTCGATGCCGTTAACGCAACAGGAAATCGCGCTTTTTGTACGTTGCCGCACGCATGTCAGCACCCGAATAGCGAAAGGTTCGCAAAGACGAGCCGTTATCACGATGAGAGTCGACGTCGAAGGACCTTGGTCTTGTGGCGCTATCCATGCCGCAAGGGCAAACATCCCACCGGGGGTAACATGGATTCCACTTCCGCAGCGCCCGCCAGTGAGCGCACCGTGCTTTGCGTTTCGTCCGCCGCGGACGAAGAACTCGTGGCCTTTCTGAGCACCGCCGGCTGGAATGTGCTGCAGGCAAGAACCACCGCCGCCGCCGAGCGCCTGCTCGAGCGCAGCGACGACATCAAGGTCGGCCTGATCGATCTGCCCGAAGACTGCACCGCGCAGCAGCTGTCCGCGCTCGAAGCCTGCATGCAGCGCGGCGAAACCAACTGGATCGCGCAGATCGCGCCCGGCCGCGCCGACGACGAGCTGACGAGCCGCTTCATCCTCGACTATTGCTTCGACTTCGTCACGCGGCCCTGCCTGAACGAGCGGCTGATCTTCGCGCTCGGTCATGCGCACGGTCTGTCGAACCTGCGGCGCGCCAGCGTGAAGCCGAAGCCGTCGCTCGGCAAACATGGGATGGTCGGCCACTGCGACGCGATGCAGCGGCTCTACCGGCGTCTGGACAAATGCGCGCAGACCGATGCGCCGGTGTTTATCGCCGGCGAGTCCGGCACCGGCAAGGAACTCACCGCGCGCGCGGTGCACGACTGCTCGGCGCGCAACCAGCAGCCATTCGTCGCGATCAACTGCGCGGCGATCCCGCCTACGCTGCTGCAGGCCGAACTGTTCGGCCACGAGCGCGGCGCGTTCACCGGCGCACTGCAGCGCAAGATCGGCCGCATCGAGCATGCGAACGGCGGCACGCTGTTCCTCGACGAGATCGGCGACATGCCGCACGAGTGCCAGGCCGTACTGCTGCGCTTTTTGCAGGAAGGCACGATCGAACGGCTGGGCGGCAATGCGTCGATCAAGGTCGACGTGCGCGTAATTTCGGCGACGCACGTGCATCTCGAAGCCGCAGTGGCCGATGGCCGCTTCCGTTCCGACCTGTATCACCGGCTGTGCGTGCTGCGCCTCGACGAGCCGCCGCTGCGCGAGCGCGGCAGCGATATCCGGCTGCTCGCCGACTACGCGCTCAGCATGTACCGGCAGGACGGCACCCACAAGATCCGCGGATTTTCGAGCGGCGCGGTGGTTGCGATGTCCAACTATGCGTGGCCCGGCAACGTGCGCGAACTGATCAACTGCGTGCGCCGCGCGGTGGTGATGGCCGAGGGCCGCTTTATCACCGAGACCGATCTCGGCTTGCCGGCCGCCTCGGCCGAACGCACGAAGACGTTGGCCGAGATCCGCATGAAGGCAGAAATCGAGGCGATCGAAGACGCGTTGCGGCGGCATGGGCACAACCTGTCCGGCGCGGCCGCGGACCTCGGCGTATCGCGCGCGACGCTATACCGGCTGATGAACGCGAACCGCATGCAGACCGACGTGAACTCGATGCGGCAGATCCGCATGCGCCGCCAGCAGCACGACGGCGAGGCGGATACCGGCGACGATGCGGAGGATGAGGCGGGAACGCCGTTATCCGCGGCGGCCGCATCTGCCGGAATAACGCACTAGCGCATCGCCGCGGGGACCGTTGCACGCGGTACGGTCCCCGCGGCATAGCTCGTTCTACTTTGCGCGTCCGCTTCTGGAGTCACACGCGCGCTTCCGTCGGCCCCAACCGCTGCGCGCTCACGCCGCCGTTGCTATGCTTGTGCGAACCCCCGCACGGAAGCGACCTTGGCTCACTCCGACCACCCCGCAACATCCGCACCCCATCATGCCGCGCCGGCTCAGGCAGGCCCGTGCGACGAACTGGCGATCTGCGCGCATCCCAATGAGCGCACCCAACCCTGCCGCCGCAAAAAGCTCGCGCTCGCCGCGACGATTCTCGGTTCGAGCATGGCGTTCATCGACAGCTCGGTGGTCAACGTCGCGCTGCCTTCGCTGCAGAACGAACTCGGCGCCAGCGTCGCGGCGATGCAGTGGGTGGTCGATGCCTATCTGCTGTTTCTCGCGTCGTTCGTGCTGGTCGGCGGCGCACTCGGCGACCGCTTCGGGCGGCGCCGCATCTTCGTCGCCGGCATTGCGCTGTTCACGCTCGCGTCGGCCGGCTGCGGCTTCGCGCCGGACTCCGCGACGCTGATCGTGGCGCGCGCCATGCAGGGTGTCGGCGCGGCGCTGCTGGTGCCGAGCAGCCTGTCGATTCTCGGTTCGGTGTTCGACGAGTCCGAGCGCGGCCGTGCGATCGGCGTCTGGGCCGGGTTCGGTGCGATCACGTCGGCGCTGGGACCGGTTGCGGGCGGCTGGCTGGTCGACGCGTTTTCATGGCGTGCAATCTTTTTCCTGAATTTGCCGGTTGCCGCGGCGACGCTCGTGCTCGCCTTCCTCGCCGTGCCGGACAGCCGTCAGGGCGGCGCGCCGCAGCGCATGGACTGGCCCGGCGCGGCGGCGGCCGCGCTCGGTCTCGGCGCGCTGGCGTACGGCTTGACGCGCGCGTCCGCGCACGGCTTCGCGGAGCCGCTGGTGCTCGCTTTGGTGGCGGGCGGCGGGCTGGTGCTGGTTGGCTTCGTCGTGCTCGAAGCGGCCAGCGCGCAGCCGATGATGCCGCTCGATGTGTTTCAATCTCGCGACTTCAGCGGCGCTAACCTTGTCACGTTGCTGCTGTATTTCGGGCTTGGCGGTGCGCTGTTCTTCCTGCCGTTGACGCTGATCCGCGCGCATGGCTTTACCGCGACCGAGGCCGGCGCGGCGCTGTTGCCGCTGCCGGCGATCATCGGCGGACTGTCGCGAATGATGGGCGGCATCGCCGACCGCAGCGGGCCACGCGTGCTGCTGATCGCCGGGCCGTGCATCACGGCGCTCGGCTTTGCGCTGTTCGCGCTGCCGCGCGCGCATGCCGGCGACGTGTCGTACTGGAGCGGGTTCTTTCCGGCGCTGGTGTCGATCGGCATCGGCATGACGCTGGCCGTCACGCCGCTGACCACCACCGTGATGGCGTCGGTGCCGCAGCAGCGCATCGGTGTCGCGTCGGGCATCAACAATGCGGTGGCGCGCGTAGCGGGCCTCGTGGCGGTCGCGGCGCTCGGCATCGTGTTTACGTGGGCGCATGAGATGTCGTTCTCCGCGCGGCTCGACGCGCTGCATATTCCGCATCAGGCGAGCGCGCTCGAACGGTCGCTCGAGCCCGGGGCTGGTGATGGCTCTGGTGCTGGCTCTGGCGCTGGCTCTGGTGCTGGTGCTGGCACTGGCGACGCCGGCGCGAGCGCAGGCCATCCGATGGGTATAGCTCAATCCACAAGCGCGGCCGCACCGCACGGCGCCGCCGTCGCGCGCGCCGACGCCGATGCGATCGACGCCGGGTTTCGCGCGGTGGCGCTGGTGTGCGCCAT
>DATLOW010000283.1:0-8573 GCA_035536055.1 Paraburkholderia sp.
GGAATCATGTCGAGCATGCCGATCGTCGTATCGAGCGAGGTTTCGAAGGTGCGCAGATTGCGGTTGTTGATGCCGATCAGCGGGGTTTTCAGCGTCAGCGCTTCGACCAGTTCGTTCTTGTCGTGCACTTCGACCAGCACCGCGAGGCCCAGCGAATGCGCGAACGCTTCGAGGTCCTGCATCTGCGTGGTTTCGAGTGCAGCGGCGATCAGCAGGATCGCGTCGGCGCCCATCGCGCGCGCTTCGACCACCTGATACGGGTCGATGATGAAGTCTTTGCGCAGCACCGGCAGAGCGCAGGCGGCGCGCGCTTCTTCCAGATACGCGGCGCTGCCTCTGAAGAACTGCACGTCGGTCAGCACCGACAGGCACGCAGCGCCATGCTGCGCATACGAACGGGCGATGTCGGCCGGCACGAAGTGCTCGCGGATCACGCCTTTCGACGGGCTCGCCTTTTTCACTTCGGCGATCACCGCCGGTTTGCCGGCCGCGTGCTTCGCGCGCAATGCGCCGACGAAATCGCGATGGTCGCGCGCCGACGCTTCGAGGCGCATTTCTTCGAGCGGTGCGCTCAGCTGCGCGGCGCGCACTTCTTCGCGCTTGACGTCGATGATGCGTTCGAGAATATCGCTCATAGGAATCTCACTGCGGAAATCAGGGCTGGGTCAGGACTTGAATTGCTGCGTAAAGCGGACCAGTTCGTCCACCTTCGCACGGGCGCGGCCGCTCGCGATCGTCTCGCGCGCAAGCTCGATGCCGCCGGCGATCGACGGCGCGATATTGGCGGCATACAGCGCGGTGCCCGCGTTCAGTACGACGATCTCGCGCGCGACGCCCGGCTTGTTGTCGAGCGCTTCGAGCAGCATCACCTTCGATTCGTCCGCATTGGTCACCTTCAGCGTGCGGTTCGACACCATTTGCATGCCGAAATCCTCGGGGTGAATCTCGTACTCGCGCACTTCGCCGTCGCGCAGTTCGCCGACCAGCGTTGCCGCGCCGAGCGACACTTCGTCCATACCGTCCTTGCCGTACACCACCAGCACGTGTCTGGCGCCGAGCCGCTGCATCACGCGCACCTGAATACCGACGAGGTCCGGGTGAAACACGCCCTGCAGCTGGTTCGGCGCGCCGGCCGGATTGGTCAGCGGGCCGAGGATGTTGAAAATGGTCCGCACGCCGAGTTCGCGGCGCACCGGCGCGATGTTCTTCATCGCCGGATGATGGTTCGGCGCGTACATGAAGCCCATGCCGGTTTGCGCAATCGAGTCCGCCACGCGTTCCGGCGGCAGATCGATATTGACGCCGAGCGCCTCGAGCACGTCCGCGCTGCCCGACTTGCTCGACACGCCGCGATTGCCGTGCTTCGCGACTTTGGCGCCGGCGCCCGCGGCGACGAACATCGTCGCGGTCGAGATATTGAACGTATGCGCGCCGTCGCCGCCGGTGCCGACGATATCGACGAAGTTCGATGCGTCCGGCACTTCGACGTGGTTCGCGAACTCGCGCATCACCGTGGCCGCCGCGGCGATCTCGCCGATCGTTTCCTTCTTCACGCGCAGGCCCATCAGGATCGCCGCGGACTGCACCGGCGACAGCTCACCGCGCATGATGAGCCGCATCAGATGCAGCATTTCGTCGTGGAAGATCTCGCGGTGCTCGATCGTGCGCTGCAGCGCTTCTTGTGGAGTAATCATGGGGTCTCCTCGAGGGCGGGTTCGAGCGCGCGCCTATGCACTGCGCGCCGCACCGGCCTTTCTCGACTGCTTGATGAAATTCTCGAGCAGCGCGTGGCCGTGTTCGGACAGGATCGATTCCGGATGGAACTGCACGCCTTCGACGGTGAGCGTCTTGTGGCGCACGCCCATGATTTCGCCGTCGGGCGTCCACGCGGACACTTCGAGGCAATCGGGCAGCGATTCGCGCTCGATTGCCAGCGAGTGGTAGCGCGTCACGCTGAAATGCTTCGGCAGGTCGGCGAACACGCCTTTGCAGTCGGTTTCGATCTCACTGACCTTGCCGTGCATGATGGTCTGCGCACGCACCACGCGGCCGCCGAACGCCTCGCCGATCGCCTGGTGGCCGAGGCACACGCCGAGAATCGGAATCTTGCCGGAGAACTCGCGCAGCACGTCGAGCGTGATGCCCGCGTGCTGCGGGTTGCTCGGCCCCGGCGACAGGCAGATCCGCGCCGGGTTCAGCTGCGCGATTTCGTCGAGCGTGATTTCGTCGTTGCGGTAGGTCCGCACGTCCTCGCCCAGTTCGCCGAGGTACTGGACCAGGTTATAGGTGAACGAGTCGTAGTTGTCGATCATCAGCATCATGGTCTGTCTCCCGGTCAGAAGTCGCTGTCGAGGCCGTCTTGCACCTGCTCGGCGGCGCGCAATACCGCGCGCGCCTTGTTCTCGGTCTCCTGCCATTCGGATTCGGGCACCGAATCGGCGACGACGCCGGCCGCCGCCTGCACGTACAGATTGCCGTTGCTGATCACGCCGGTGCGGATCGCGATGGCCAGATCCATGTCGCCGGTGAACGACAGATAGCCGACCGCGCCGCCGTACAGGCCGCGTTTGACCGGCTCGAGCTCGTCGATCAGTTCCAGCGCGCGCACCTTCGGCGCACCGGACAACGTGCCGGCCGGGAACGTCGCGCGCAGCACGTCGAAGTTCGTGATGCCCGGCTTCAGCTTGCCTTCGACCGAGCTGACGATGTGCTGCACGTGCGAGTACTTCTCGATCGCCATCTTGTCGGTGACCACCACCGAGCCGATCTGCGCGATCCGGCCGACGTCGTTGCGCGCGAGGTCGATCAGCATCACGTGCTCGGCGATTTCCTTCGGGTCGTTCAGCAGTTCGGTGGCGAGTTCGGCATCGCGCTCCGGCGTGTTGCCGCGCGGCCGTGTGCCGGCAAGCGGACGAATCGTGACGATGCGGTCGTCGGCGCGCTTTTCCTGACGTACCAGAATCTCCGGCGACGAACCGACTACGTGGAATTCGCCGAAGTTGTAGAAGTACATGTACGGCGACGGGTTCAGCGAACGCAGCGCGCGATACAGCGAAAGCGGATTGTCGCGATACGGTTTGATCAGACGCTGGCCGACCTGCACCTGCATCAGTTCGCCGGCGGCGATGTATTCCTTCGCCTTGCGCACCGCGGCAAGGTAATCGTCTTTGGCGAACTCGCGGTAGATCTCGGTGCGCACGCTCGCCGACGTGACCGGCGGCTGCACCGATACGCGCAGCCGCTGGCGCAGTTCGCGCAGCCGCTGCTTGGCGCGGGTATAGGCTTCGGACGTGGTGGGATCGGCGTAGACGACGAGATATAGCTTGCCGGCGAGATTGTCGATGACGGCGACTTCTTCGGTCAGCAGCAGCTGGATGTCCGGCAGGTTCAGATCGTCGGGCGGGGCGCTGTGCGCGAGCTTCTTCTCCATATAGCGCACCGCGTCGTAGCCGAAGTAGCCGGCGAGGCCGCCCGCGAAGCGCGGCAGGCCCGGGCGCTGCGCCACCTTGAAGCGGCCCTGGAACTGCTGGATGAATTCGAGCGGGTCGCCCTCGTGCGTCTCGACGACCTTGCCGTCCTTCACCACTTCCGACACGCCGTTGCGGGTGCGCACCAGCGTGCGCGCCGGCAGCCCGATGAACGAGTAGCGGCCGAAGCGCTCGCCACCCACCACCGACTCCAGCAGGAACGAGTTCGCGCCGTTGCGTTCGGCTTGCGCAAGCTTCAGGTACAGCGACAGTGGCGTTTCGAGGTCCGCGAGGGCTTCCGCGATCAGCGGAATGCGGTTATAGCCCTCGTTGGCTAGAGACTGGAATTCGAGTTCGGTCATGTTCCGATCCTGTTCGTACGTCCGGCCGCGACGGCTTCGGACAAAGCGGGGGCGTTGCGCTGCCGGTCGGGCGAATGGACGAACAAGTCGAGACTGACCGGCGCGCGCTTTCCCGAGGGTGTGCCACTGCGTTCAACACGGACCGCGAATGTACATCACGTACATAGCGGCCATCATGAACGATGGCGACACAAGCTGGAATACAGGAAAGCGCAATGTGCGCAGCGAACCAAAAACGTGCTGAAGACAAGCTTCAGCGCACCTCGGCGAGAGGTTAGCGCGACCAGCGACGCCAGGGCCATGCTCCCCGGTCGATGCTGCTCAGACTCCGTTTTTTGTTCAGAAACATGAAGAGGGACGGTTAGGTCAGTCGGTCAGGCCGAGGGTTTGGCCTGATTGTGTGCGGTGACCGCTTTGGCGGCCTCCAGCAGGGTTCCAACTATACCATCCGATTGTATGGTTTGCACAGCCTGGCCATGGTTGTAGCCATACGGCAGAGTCAAGGTGGCCATGCCCGCGGCGCGGCCCGCCATTGCGTCGTTTTCCGAGTCGCCGATCGCGACCGTGGCCTGCGGCGGCACCTGCATCGCTTCGCAGGCGGCGAGCATCGGCAGCGGGTCGGGCTTTTTCTTCGCCAGGCTGTCGCCGCCGATGACGATCGTGAACAGATCGAACAGGCCGTATTGCTTCAGCAGTTCGACGGCGAAGCGGTGCGGCTTGTTGGTCACGCACGCGAGCTTCAGGCCCGCGCCGCGCAGTGCGGTGAGGCCTGCTTCGACGTCGGGATAAAGGCGCGTGTGGGTGCCGTTGATCTTCGCGTACTCCGCCTGGTAGATTGCCAGCGCCTCGTCGAAGCGCTCCTGCGCGTGGTCGGTTTCGAAGCGCGGCGCCAGCACGCTGCGAATCAGATGCTCGGAGCCCTTGCCGACGTAGCCGATCACCTCTTCGCGCGAAGTTTCTTCCGCGTCGAGCTGCGCGAGCATGCCGTTCAGGCCGGCGGTGAAATCGTCGGCGGTGTCGATCATCGTGCCGTCGAGGTCGATGATCGCCGCGACGATGCGCGGTGCGGACAGTGCGGGGGCGGCGTAGCGGTGAGGCGTCGGGGGCGTCGTCGTCATGTCAGTGCTCGATGGAGGCGAGGGCGGTGCGCATCTGGCCGATGATGGCCTTGTAGTCCGGGTGACCGAAGATCGCCGAGCCGGCCACGAAGGTGTCGGCGCCGGCCGCCGCGATCTGCGCGATATTGTCGATCTTCACGCCGCCATCCACTTCGAGGTGGATTTCGCGGCCGGTCTTGTCGCGATACGCGTCGATGCGCCGGCGCGCTTCGCGCAGCTTGTTGAGCGCTTCGGGAATGAACGACTGGCCGCCGAAGCCTGGGTTCACCGACATGATCAGCACCAGATCGACGCGGTCCATCACGTGATCGAGGTAGCTGAGCGACGTGGCCGGGTTGAACACGAGGCCCGCCTTGCAGCCGTGATCGCGGATCAGCGTCAGCGTGCGGTCGATGTGCTCCGACGCTTCCGGGTGAAAGCTGATCACGTTGGCGCCGGCCTTCGCGAAATCCGGCACGATGCGGTCGACCGGGCGCACCATCAGATGCACGTCGATCGGCACCTGCGTATGCGGCCGGATCGCCTCGCACACCATGGGGCCGATCGTCAGGTTCGGCACGTAATGGTTGTCCATCACGTCGAAGTGGATCCAGTCCGCGCCGGCGGCGACCACGTTGCGGACTTCTTCACCGAGCCGCGAAAAATCGGCGGACAGGATGCTGGGGGCGATGTGAAATTGCGTCATGACGTAGGCCGGGGCGAGGAGCGAAAGCCGCTATTTTACCGTCACATGCGCGCGTAGGCCTTGTCGCGACGGCAGCGCATGCGGTTGCGGGCGTGCGCTTCCTCAAGCAGAATGCCAAAGCAGCAAAACCACCCCCAGCCGATGTGCTGCGTCCCTTGCGAACGTGCATTGCACGGGCCGCACTACCTTGAATCAGGCAAAACCAGCATGAGCCAGTATCAATTCAGCGTGTCTTCGGAGGTGCGCTATCTGCCCGACGAGTCGGATCCGGAGCACCGCAAGTACGCGTTCGCCTATACGCTGACGATCCGCAATACCGGGCAGGCGCCCGCTCAGCTGATCGCGCGCCATTGGGTCATTACAGATAGTGAAAACCACGTTCAGGAAGTGAAAGGGCTGGGCGTGGTCGGTCATCAGCCTCTGCTGAAGCCGGGCGAGCAGTTCGAATACACCAGTTGGGCGGTGATCGCGACGCCCGTCGGTACAATGCGGGGCGAGTACTTTTGCGTGGCCGAGGACGGCGAGCGCTTCGACGCGCCGGTGCCTGAATTCGTGTTGCGCATGCCGCGCACGCTGCATTGACGCGGCGCGCGGCTGTGTCGATGGCGGGCGGGCAGCGGCTCGCTAGCCGTGTTGTCGAGGCGGGTGTTGTGCGGGCGGTGCGGGTTGTGCGGATTGGCCGGGTTGTGCGGCCTCGCCTGGCTGGGCGCTTTGAGCCGACTGCTGCTGTGCTGCGGCCTTGCGCTGTTGTTCCTCGCGCGCCACTTTCTTCTTGCCGGATGAAGTCCACACCACGATGAAGACCAGCAGGAACAGCGCCAGAAGCGATTCCAGCGCGAAGATGAGCATCGGATATTCGTCGAGCAGATCAGACATGGTGGTTTCCATCAAGAACGAACATTGTATGCGGTTTGTCCGCGCGGCCGCGCTGTGGGCTATGACGGTTTCGCTGGCAGCTTTTCTTGCCGCGTGCGGCGGCGGTGGCGCGGTACGGCCCGCGCCGCCGACCGGCGCGGCGCTGATTCCCGGGCAGATCGCCGCCACCCGGCTGACGGCCGTGGCATGGCAGCAGGTGCCGGGCTGGCAGGACGATTCGCTGATCGGCGCGACCGCGGCGCTGCGGCAAAACTGCGTGCGGCTTGCGCGTCAGCCGAACTGGCAGCGCGCCTGTGTGGCTGCTGCGCAGATCGACGATCTGGATGTGGCTGCCGCGCGCAGTTTCTTCGAAAGCTACTTCACGCCTTATCAATTCTCGAATACCGACGGCACGCTCGATGGTCTGGTGACCGGCTACTACGAGCCGCTGCTGCGCGGGTCGCGCACCCGGCACGGCATATTTCAGACCGCGTTGTATCACTGGCCGTCGGCTTATCGGCCAGGCTCGGCGCTGCCGCCGCGCGCGCAACTCGAGCGCGCGGGTGTGCTGAACGGCAACGAGCTGGTGTGGGTCGACGACCCGATCGAAGCGTTCTTCCTGCAGGTGCAAGGGTCGGGGCGCGTCATGATGGACGATGGCAGTGTGATGCGGGTGGGCTTCGGCGGCACCAACAATCAGCCTTACAAATCGATTGGACGCTGGCTGCTGGATCAGGGCGAAATCACGCCTGCGCAGGCGACGATGCAAGGCATCAAGGCGTGGGCACGGCTCAATCCGACGCGGGTCGACGCGTTGCTCGACACGAATCCGCGCTTTGTGTTCTTCCGTGAAATGACTGCGTCGGAGCCGGTGCCGGTGGGCGGCTCGGACGGGCCGATCGGTGCGCTCGGGGTGCCGTTGACGCCGGAGCGGTCGATCGCAGTCGATCCGTCGTCGATTCCGCTCGGCACGCCAGTGTTCCTGCAGACGACCCGGCCGTTGACCAACGCGCCGATGAACCGCCTGGTGTTTGCGCAAGATACCGGCAGTGCGATCAAGGGCGGGGTGCGGGCGGATTATTTCTGGGGCCTCGGGGACGAGGCCGGCGATCTGGCCGGCAAGATGAAGCAGACCGGGCGCATGTGGTTGCTTTTGCCGAATTCCTGAGGGCGGGCGGCCGCCGCTTGCCTGCGGCTTGCGCGCCCGACATGTCAGTTGCCGGCTTTGCGCCGGTCGATCACCCGGCGCGCTTTGCCGACTGAACGCTCGATGCCGTTCACCGCGAGCACTTCGACACTTGCCGTCACGCCGATCAACGCCTTGATGTCGTACGCCAGCGCGTCTCGCGCGGCAAGCAGCACGGCGGTGTCGGGAGCGGTTTCCGGGCATGGCTCGACATTGACCGTCATCACGTCGAGCGGGCCTTCCCTGGTCAGCACGATCTGGTAGTGCGGTGCCAGCGCGTGCTGTTTCAGCAGCAGTTCCTCGATCTGCGTCGGGAATACGTTGACGCCGCGCACGATCATCATGTCGTCGCAGCGGCCGGTGATCTTTTCCATCCGGCGCATCGTGCGTGCGCTGCCCGGCAAAAGCCGCGTGAGGTCGCGCGTGCGGTAGCGGATGATCGGCAGCGCTTCCTTCGTCAGCGACGTGAATACGAGTTCGCCCAATTCGCCGTCCGGTAGTACTGCGCCTGTTTCCGGGTCGACGATCTCGGGGTAGAAGTGGTCCTCCCAGATGGTCGGACCATCCTTGGTTTCCACGCATTCCGACGCGACGCCCGGTCCCATCACTTCGGACAGGCCGTAGATGTCCACGGCGTCGATGCCCATCCGTTGTTCGATCGCGACGCGCATATCGTTGGTCCACGGCTCGGCGCCGAAGATGCCGATGCGCAGCGAGCAATCCGCCGGATCCACGCCTTGCCGTTCGAGTTCGTCTGCAATCGACAGCATGTAGCTCGGCGTGACCATGATGATGTCCGGGCGAAAGTCCTGGATGAGCTGGACCTGCTTTTCTGTCTGGCCGCCGCCGAACGGGATCACCGTGAGACCTGCGCGCTCGGCGCCGTAGTGTGCGCCCAGT
>DATLOW010000284.1:0-10546 GCA_035536055.1 Paraburkholderia sp.
ACGCAAGGCCAGGTTGCCGGATGGCTGGTCGGTGTAGGCGGCGATCAGCCGGCGCCGATTCCGCATACCGATGCCGCCGGCACGCGCATCGGCTACTGGCGCGCGGACGAGGTGGTGCAGCGCGTGCCGACGACAGCCGGCGCCAACGTCGGCGGACACGAGGAGCTTTCCGAATTGCGCGAGCCGTATCTGCGCGCGGTGGCCGCGCATACCGGCTTCGGCTACCAGCGGCTCGACGGGGCGGCGTCGCTGTACGCGGCGCTCGCCGATCCTCGACTCGGCCGGCGCATGCTGGTGCCGACCGATTTTCGCTGGTGCCCTGCGTTGGGGGCGTTGTTGCTGCTGGTGCTGCGGTTCGCGTCGCTGTGCGAGCGGGCGCGGCGTTTCTTTCGGATGACCTACGCGAAGCGATCGGCCGCGCGCTGAGCGTGTGCGACGCGGTACCTGTGGATCGGGCCTGCTCAGTTGCTGAGCGACGGCGCAGCGCCGAGGGTTCACAAAAGTTCAGACACGCGCGGCGCGCGCCC
The DNA here is from genome assembly GCA_035536055.1 of Paraburkholderia sp. Classification (GTDB taxonomy): domain Bacteria; phylum Pseudomonadota; class Gammaproteobacteria; order Burkholderiales; family Burkholderiaceae; genus Paraburkholderia. Next base: position 528 of record DATLOW010000284.1, read on the forward strand.
ACGGATAATCCGATCCTGCGCCGTTACTGCGGCGCATTCAACCCACGTCAGAAAGCCAACGCAGCCGCCGCACGAAGCGCCGCTGCCTGGGGACAGCCATGCACATTCTTGTGGTCGAGAATGATCCTCTACAGGCAGAGGCCATATCGGCTGCGTTAAGTTCGATCAGTCACACGGTCACGGTGGTCGACGATGGAGACAGCGCGGTGCGCTGCTTTCGCACCACGCACGTCGACGCGATCGTGCTCGACTGGCAGGTGCGCGAGATAAGCGGCATCGAGCTGCTGCATTACATTCGCGCGCGCGGCGATACGCCATGCGGCGTACTGTTCGTGACCAATCGTGCCGACGAAATCGACGTCGTGCGCGCGCTCGAAGCGGGCGCGTACGACTATGTGGTCAAGCCGTTTCGCGCGGAAGAACTGGCGGCGCGCGTCAATGCGATCGTGCGGCGTGTCGCGCCGGTGGTCGCGCGCAACGAAAGGCCAATCAAGGCCGGCTACTACACCGTCGACTCGCGCGAAGGGACGGTGACGCTGCGCGGCAGCAAGATCGATCTGACCAACATCGAGTTTCAGATCGTTGCGTCGCTGTTCAGCAATCTGGGCAAGCCGCTGTCGCGGGAATTGCTCGCCATCACCGCGTGGGGCAATACGTTGAGCGCGAAGTCGCGTTCGCTCGATACCCACATCTACCGCATACGGCGCAAGCTGGAACTCGGGCCCGAGAACGGGCTGCGCCTGTCTACCGTCTATTCGCTCGGCTATCGGCTCGATCTGAGTTGAAACAGCTTAGGGTGACAAACTGTCCCAGTTCAGATTTTTGTACTGATCGAATGGCAATTCCGACGTATTTGCCCACGAATCATGACAAAAACACCTGATTTCTTCCTGTTGATCATTAAAGTCCGCTATTCGCCATGTTCGTTATGAAAATGAAAACTGGCGAATCTGAACTTTTGTGAACCCTATGCCGAAGCCAACGTTAGAAATCTAGAATGCTTCGCAGTTTCACTGAATCTGAACTCCTAACCGCCTGCCGCACGCGTAGCGAGATTTCCGCGAGCGGATGCCTGTTTCTCTTTTGTTCTCGGTCCATTAAAGATCGGGTGGTGGATTTTTGCATCATCTTTTAGACAAGCGAGTTAAGGGTTTTTTATCCGACTGCAAAGACAACCAATTATGGATTGAAAATGCAAAAGAAATATATCGCGGGTGCGAGCAGATCATCGTCGGTTTCCAATGTCGATTGGGATCGCCTGTTGAAACAGCATTTAATACGCTATGCGGTCGGGACGTTTTGCGTCGCATTACTGCCGTTGAGCGCTCATGCGCAATACACGGCAGGCAACGGCACCGCATCGGGCACCAGCGCCGTCGCGATTTCGCCGACGACCGGCACCCCTGCGCAGGCGAACGGCGGGACCGCTGGCAATGGTTCAATCGCGATCGGCGGCGGCGCGCAGGCGACGGCGCCGGGCGCTTCGCCGATCGCTATCGGCATAGGCTCGACTGCGCTCAACGGCGAAGCCGTGGGGATCGGCAATAACGCGAACGCAATCGGCGACGATGCAGTCGCCCTCGGCTGGCGCTCGAACGCTGTCACGACGGGAGCGGTCGCGCTGGGCGGCCATTCGAGCGCGGGGGCGCTGGACGCGACCTCAATAGGCGTCAACTCTTCGGCGGCCGGCATCGGGTCGGTCTCGTTAGGCAATCAGGCAACGGTCAATACAGGTGCGGACGGTGGCGTTGCGCTTGGCAGCGGCGCGTTGTCGGGCGGCGTGTCGGCGGTAGCGATCGGCACTAACACCGGCTCGACCGGCGCGAGTTCGATTGCGATCGGCGCTGGCGGCGGCGTCGCCGGCACGCCTGGATCAGGCACCTCGGCTTCGGCCGCTCAGGCGATTGCGATCGGCTTTGGCAGCACGGCCAGCGCACAGGAAGCGATCACGCTAGGTCAAGGCACCGTATCCGCCGCACAAGGCGCCATCGCGATCGGTACCAATGCAAACGCGAGTGCGGCCGCTCAGTTCGGGCTCGCGCTCGGCGTCAATGCCGCGACCTCCGCGCAATCGGCGGTGGCCATCGGACCCGGCGCCACTGCGTCGGGTTCGAGTGCGGTCGCGCTTGGCCTCAATTCGTCGTCGTCCGCCGCGGGAGCCTCTGCGCTGGGCGGTGGGGCGATCGCGTCCGGCCAGGCATCCACTGCTGCGGGTATCAATTCGCAAGCAACCGGGCTCGCATCGGTAGCCGTCGGTAGCTCAGCCGCCGCGACCTCCGACAACGCCGTTGCGGTCGGCAGCGGGGCGTCCGCATCGGGTGGCGCCGCGGTCGCGGTCGGCGCAGGCAATACCGCGTTCGGCAACGGCGCGGTGGCGATCGGCGATCCGAGCTTCGCGAGCGGCACAGGCGCTTTCACCGGCGGTGCGAACAATATCGCCAATGCAGACGGCACGGCAACCGCGACCGCGGCCAATGCGGCCAATGGCGCGGTGGCGATCGGTAACAGCAACGTCGCAGTCGGTCAGGGTTCGGTTGCGCTGGGCAATACGTCGCAAGCCAGTACAGCGGGCTCGGTGGCGATCGGCGACGCAGCCGTCGTGCAGGCCGGCGCAACCAGCGGCCTTGCGCTCGGCTCGGGCGCAATCACCAGCGTTGCCAACAGCGTCGCGCTTGGCGCCAACTCGGCAACGGCCGCTGCGGTGCCTGTTGCGGGCGCAACCATCGGCGGCGTCAACTATACGTTCAGCGGCGTGGCGCCGGCCGGCGTCGTGAGCGTCGGCGCACCGGGTGCGGAGCGTCAGATCCAGAACGTCGCCGCGGGTCAGCTGAGCCAGACGAGTACCGATGCCGTCAACGGCTCGCAGCTGTTTGCGACCAACCAGCAGGTCACCGCGAACAGCACCGCAATCACAAATCTGCAGGATGGCGGCGGCATCAAGTATTTTCACGCGAATTCCACCGCGGCGGATAGCCAGGCCACCGGTACCGACAGCGTGGCGATCGGGCCGCTGGCCGTCTCCAGCGGTGCGTCGAGTCTGGCCGCCGGCAATGGCGCGCAGGCGCAGGGTGACAGCTCGCTCGCACTGGGCGCACAGTCGAACGTGTCGGTGGCAGGCGGCGTAGCGATCGGCTCGGGCTCGGTGTCCGACCGCGCGATCGCGCCCGGCGTCGGTTCGATCCCGGCGGGCAGCCAGGCGGTGCCGTTCAACACCTCCGATGCGACGCTGCTCGGCGCGGTTTCGTTCGGCAGCGCGAGCGCCAACACGTTCCGGCAATTAACCAACGTGGCGGACGGCACCCAACCGCACGACGCGGCCACGATCCGGCAGTTGACCGGCGCACTGCAATCGTTCGCGGTCACACCGACGCTGTACTTCCACGCGAACTCCACCGCGGCCGATTCGCTGGCCGTCGGCGCGGAATCGATCGCGGTCGGACCGACGACGGTGGTCAACGGCGATAACGGTGTGGGTATCGGTAACGGCGCGGTCGTGCAGCAGACCGCACCGGGCGGCGTCGCGATCGGCGAGACCGCGAATTCGGCCGCGGCTGACGCGATCGCATTGGGCAGCGGCGCCAATGCCAGCGGCGCGCAGTCGATTGCGCAGGGTGCCAATGCCAATGCCAGCCTGACGGGCGGCGTGGCGATCGGCTCGGGCGCGACCAGCAGCGCGGTCGATGCACTCGCGCTCGGTTCCGGTTCGAGCGCGACGTTTGCCAACAGCGTTGCGATCGGCGCAGGCTCGCAGACTACCGTCGGCGCGTTGACCAACTACATCGCGTACGGCCTGAGCAGCCCACAGTCGTCGGCGGGTGAAGTGAACGTCGGCAACCGGCAGATTACGGGGCTCGCGGCGGGGCGTCTCGGCAGCGACGCCGTCAACGTGTCGCAACTGGAATCGGTGCAGAACCAGTTGACGACGCTGATCAACAACCAGAACGTCAGCAACGGCGGCGGCGGTGGTTTCAACACCAATCCGAGCGGCAGCGGCGGCACCAATCCAGGCAACCCGGCAGGTTCGAATTCGTCCGCGGGCGGTACCGGTTCGACCGCATCAGGCTCGGGCAGCACGGCCGTCGGCAACAACTCGCAGGCAGCCGGCAATGGCTCGACGGCGATCGGCACCGGCGCTACGTCGACCGGCAACAACTCGACGGCGGTCGGTGCCGGCAGTAACGACGGTGGCCGTCCCGACACGGTGGCGGTGGGTTCGACCACCAACACGCGGCAGATCATCAACGTGCAGGCCGGCACCGATCCCAACGACGCGGTCAACGTGCAGCAGCTGAACAACGCGCTGTCGCAGGCCAACGGCTATACGGACCAGCGGTTCAACCAGCTGCAGCAGGGCATCAACGATACGGCGCGCAACGCGTATTCGGGCATCGCTGCCGCTACCGCGTTGACGATGATTCCGGAAGTCGATCAGGGCAAGACCTTGTCGCTGGGTATCGGCACGGCCGGCTACCGCGGCTATCAGGCGGTTGCGATCGGCGGAACTGCGCGGCTTACCGAGAACATCAAGCTGAAGGCTGGCGTGGGCACCAGTTCGGGCGGCACGGTGGCGGGCGTCGGCGCGGCGATGCAATGGTAACGAGGCGCGCGTCGGGCGAGCGGCCGCGAGGCCTTCGGAAAAAATCACTGGGGAATCACATGAAAGATTGCAGAAGCGTGGCGTTGTTTTTGGTCGCGATAGCGATGGCGGCTTGCACCAACGGAACAGGCCCCGCATACCGGGCGTATTCCGTCGACACCGGCGATGGCGTCAAAACCTATCGCGCGGAATGTCACGGGCTGTTCGAAAACCACAACGCGTGCCAGCGAGCCGCCGAGCGGATTTGCAAAGACCAGCAGGTGCACGTGTTGAACCGGACCGAGTTGGCGAAGAACGATTCGGCCGCGAGCGACGCCAACGCTGCGGACCCGCGCGAGATCACGTTCCGTTGCGGCACGTGACGCATCCGGGCTACCCGTTCTTTTACCTGCAAGGAGACCTTGCCATGAAACGTACCTACGCCGCATTGCTGCTGGCTCTGATCGCGCCCGCAGCAATGGCGTGCGATCTGTTCGGCACCAAAGGACAGATCGGCGACGACGGCCAGCACATCGTCGAGCGCGTCGCCATTCCGCTGCACGACCAGGCACAACGTTACGGCGGCTATCAGCAGGCCGCCGACTTCATCGAGCAGAACCGCAAGGAAATCATCAGCAGCGGGTCGTACTCGAGCGAGGTCAAGCATCAGGTGGATCTCGATCTGGCGAAAAACGCTGAGCAGCTCAGATGCTGGGCGGCGGCGTGCTCGAACGATCGAGCGGCGGCGGCATGCCGGATGTAGCCCGGCACGAGCCGGACATCGTGTAACAAACGAAAACGAGAGGAAAGTCAGCAATGAATGCTTTAGGCGGTTACGACCTCGAAGACCTGGTGGTCGGCATGAACGCGCGTTTCGTGAAGTCACTGACCGAGCGCGATATCTTCATGTTTGCGGGCGCGTGCGGCGATCGCAATCCTGTTCACCTGGACGAAGAGTATGCAAAGCAGACGCCGTTCGGCGGACGCATTGCGCACGGCATGCTATCGGCGGCGGTGATTTCCGCCGCGATTGCGGGCCGCTTGCCCGGCCCCGGTTCGATCTACGTGTCGCAGAACCTGCGCTTCGTCAGGCCGGTCAAGCTCGGGGAAACAGTGTGCGCGACCGTTACCATCAAGGAACTTATACCGGGCAAGCGGCGCGTCGTGCTCGAGACCGTATGCGACGTGGATGGACGCGTCGTCGTCGACGGCGATGCGGTGGTCGCGCCGACTTCGCTGGCGCAGCGCATGAAGGATCGGCCGGTCGCGCAGGCTTCGGAAAGCTGATCGAACGTCGCTGTAGGGGTTGCGCGGCCGCGGCGGGTGCAGTTTTCCCGCCTGATTTTCGGGCATCGATCCGCAATGCATCGACCGTGGCCGGTACGCAACTGGAAGTCACAAAAGTTCACAAAAACTTCTAGCGTCTATCCTTATGATTCTCGTCGGTGTCTAGCACAGCCCAATACGCAAACGTTTGCGAGACCAACCAGAAGGTTCAAACGTCTGCGGGTGGATCATAAGAAGTCGTCCGTTGCTCGGGGTCGTAGATGCGCATACTGATTGTGGAAGACGATTCGGTTCAGGCGTCAGCGGTATTGAATGCGTTGACGCCTTTGGGCCACACGATAAAAGTGATCGGGGACGGCCAGCTGGCAGTGCGCTGGTTGAGGTCCGAATCGGTGGATGCCGTCGTGCTCGACTGGCACTTGCCGGGCATGAGCGGCATCGAGGTATTGAACTGGATTCGCGCGCATCCGGATGCCCACTACGGCGTGCTGTTCCTGACGAGCCGGATTCACGAGGTCGACGTGGTGCACGCGCTCGAAGCCGGCGCCGACGACTATATGGCCAAGCCGTTCCGCGCGGAGGAACTGGCCGCGCGGGTCAACGCGCTGCTGCGCCGCACGACGCGCATTACCGGCCGTGACGATCCGGTCTACATCGGCGAGTATGTGCTCGATCCGCGCGAACGCAGCGTGTCGCTGCGCGGTGCGCGGATCGATCTGACCACCAAGGAATTCCAGCTGGTGGCGTGCCTGTTCAACAACGTCGGCAAGGTGCTGTCGCGCGATGCGCTGGCGATCTCGGCATGGGGCAGGGAGCTGGGCGTCGAGTCGCGCTCGCTCGATACCCACATCTACCGGATCAGGCAGAAGCTGAAGCTGGGGCCGCAGAATGGTTTGCGCCTGTCGTCGATTTATACGCTGGGGTACCGGCTCGATCAGTCGACCCTGCAGGCAGCGGCTTAACGGGACTGACGAAGGGACTGCGTGACGAATGCATGAGCGGGTTTGCCGCTCACGCAGACTCAGCGGTCAACGCTTTCCGCTAGCTCGCGCTCATTCAGTTTTTCGAACACGCCCACGGCCACAGCGAGGCCATACTGTGCCGCCAACACTCCGGCATGGGGCAACGCGCTCAGGATCGCATCGACGATCTGCTGCCGTGTTGCACCGAGCGCCAGCGCCTCGCTGATGTGCGCGGATAACACCGGCGCATCGGCGCTGCGTGCGAGGCATGTCAGGCAGGCGATATCCGAAAGCCGTCGCGCTTTGCGCGGCTCGTTCGCTTCCGGCTCGGTCGCAACGAAGCCGAGGTCCTCGACATAGCGAACCAGCGCCGGCGCCAGATCGGCAACGCCTTTCGGCATGGCGAACAAAGACCGTGCAGCGTCGTGCATCGATTGCCCAACGCGAGTCGCGCTCGACTGCGGTGGTTGATCGGACGTCGGCTGCTGCCGTTCAAAAGCTTCGAAGATTTCCAGCGCCATCTTCGTGACAGGCAGAATCAGCGGCCAGCCGATGTATCCCGTCATCTGAATCAGTACTTCGGTCAGCTCGCTGCGCGTCCAGCCGAGCTGCAAGCAGGTTCGCAGATGCAGGCGTACAGCGGCCGCCTGATTCTCGCGGGCCATCGCAATCGCGAGCGTAGCGAGTTGACGATGCTTCGGCGCCAGCGCCGCTCTGTTGAGCGCGGTGCCGTACACGACATTAACGAACACCTCCCGCAGTTCCGGCGGCAAAAGCGCGTGCAGCTCGTCGTTGCGTCGGAGTAACTGCGCGAGCGGCACGTCTGGCTGCGCAGCGTCGTCCGCAGCCAGACGGCCGTCGTATTCAAGCTCAATACCTCTTTCCGCCAACACCTGTGTAACGACCCGCACGCCTGCCAACGCAATCGGCAAGCCCGCATACGTCAGCGTATGCAGCACCGTTTCAAGCAGCTCTTGCGGTGTCCAGCCCGTATTCAACATGCCCGAAGCGTGGTACTTGAGCGCGGATTCCGCATTACCGATCGTAGCCAGCGCCGCCACGGTAATCAGTTCGCGATGCTTCAACGCGAGCTTGGGCCGCGCAATCAGCCCCGCATAGGCACCTTCGACCAGCAGACGTCTGAACTCCGGATCGAGCTTGTCCAACGCGAAACTAAGGCTATCGAAGCCCTCGTTTCCGATCGCGTGAATCACGTTCATTCCGATGTCATGAAGCGATGTTTGTCCGGGCATAGGTGGCAGTCCGCGCGTGGTCAGGTATGCAATGGATTGAGCATGGTAGCGGCGTTGGCGCCGCACAAAATGAACAATTGTCACGTCGTGGCGACGCTGCGCATCGCTGCCGCATCGCAAGCAAATCGTCGAGTCTGAACTTTTGTGAACTGTGTGCGCAGCGCCTTTTCCGCCCCCTAGAATCCAACCCGCTACTACGACACTTTGGCGTGAACAGGAGAGTATTTTGTCGAAACTTTTGGATAAGGCCGCACTCGTGACCGGAGGCAGTTCGGGGATCGGCAGAACGACCGCCTTGCTGTTTGCAAAGGAAGGCGCGAAGGTCGCGATCGCATCGCGGCGACAGGAAGAAGGACAAAGCGTCGTCGACGAAATTCGCCGCGCGGGCGGCGAAGCGATCTTCGTCAAAACGGATGTGTCGCAAGCCGAAGATTGCGCGAATGCCGTCGCGAAGACGGTTGCCGCATTCGGCAAGCTCGACGTCGCATTCAACAACGCCGGCGTCGAAGCATTCGGCAAACCGGTGGCCGACACCGACGAGTCGACGTGGGACCACGTGATGGGCATCAACCTGAAGGGCGTGTTCCTGTCGATGAAGTACGAGATTCCCGAAATGCTGAAGGTGGGCGGCGGCTCGATCGTCAATATGTCGTCGACCTACGGCATCGTCGCGTCGGCTTTCGGCGGCAGCAGCTATCACGCGTCCAAGGCGGGGATTATCGGCCTCACGAAGGCGGCTGCGCTCGAGTACGCAAAGCAGCAGATCAGGGTGAACGCGATTTGCCCTGCGTTCGTCGCAACGGCGATGGTCGAAAAGTTTCTCGACGAAACCGGCATGACCGATCAGATCAAGGCATTTCATCCGGTCGGCCGACTCGGCACCGAGAGCGAAATCGCGGAAGCCACCGTGTTTCTGGCCAGCAACGCGTCGTCGTTCATGACGGGAACCGCACTGTCCGTCGACGGCGGCATGGCGGCGATTTAACGCAGGCACCGCCGCGCGGATAGCCGTTTCCCGAAACGAACCTCAGAAGAGTCCATATGGAAACCGAACTGTTAGACGTCGACGTCGCCACCACCACCGACGCGCCGGAGCTGTTTGAAATCGGCCGCCCGATCCCGCTCGGCCTGGTACCGCGAAAAATGCATGCGTGGACCATCCGCCGCGAGAACCACGGCGAGCCGCTCACCGCATTCACGAAGGAAGTGGTGGACGTGCCGGCGATCGGCGCCAACGAAGTGCTGATCCTGGTGATGGCCGCGGGCGTCAACTACAACGGCGTGTGGGCCGCGCTAGGCCAGCCGATGTCGGTGCTCGATCTGCACGACGATCCGTACCACATCACCGGTTCGGACGCGTCCGGCATTGTGTGGGCGGTCGGCTCGAACGTGCGCAAGTGGAAGGTCGGCGACGAGGTGGTCGCGCATTGCTCGCAGGTCGACGGCGAAGACGAGGAGTGCAACGGCGGCGATCCGATGCTGTCGGCCGCGCAGCGGATCTGGGGCTACGAGACCTCGCACGGCTCGTTTGCGCAATTCGCGCGGGTGCAGGCCACGCAGCTGATGCCACGCCCGAAACACCTGACGTGGTCGGCCAGCGCCTGTTACACGCTGACGCTCGCCACCGCGTTTCGCATGCTGTTCGGTCACAAGCCGCACGTGCTGGCGCCGGGGCAGACGGTACTGGTGTGGGGCGCGGCAGGCGGCCTCGGCACGATGGCGATCCAGCTGGCGGCGCTCGCCGGTGCGCGGCCGGTCGCGGTCGTGTCGGACGATTCGAAGGCAGAGTTCGTCAAGAGTCTCGGCGCGGTCGGCGTGATCAACCGCTCGAAGTTCTCGTGCTGGGGCCCGCCGCCGCCGATCGATTCGACCGCCGAATACGCGGCCTATATCGATGGCGTGAAGAAATTCGGCAAGGCGATCTGGGACGCGCTGGGCGAA
>DATLOW010000285.1:0-17355 GCA_035536055.1 Paraburkholderia sp.
GCATCTGCAGCGACTATAATGCGCGCATCGATAGCCTCTCAATCCGAAGTTGGGATTAGGCGATACAGAAACCGAATCGCACAGACCATGAGCCAACACGCTGCGTCCGTCGCCCTGATCAACCGGCTCAAGTTCAAGCACCTTGCGCTGCTCGTCGCGCTCGACGACGCGCGCAACGTCCACCAGGCCGCCGATGCGATCAACGTCGCGCAGCCCAGCGCGAGCCGCATGCTCGGCGACATCGAAGAAGCGCTCGGCTTTCTGCTGTTCGAACGCAATGCGCGCGGCATGCAGCCGACACCGCTCGGCGTCGTCACGCTCGCTTACGCGCGGCGCGCGCTGGCCGAACTCACGCGCTTCGCCGAAGATCTCGACGTCAAACGCAAAGGCGGCCATGGCCAGCTGACGGTCGGCGCGATCATGGGTGCGGCGCCCGATCTGCTCGCCATGGCGGTCGCCACGCTGAAAACCGAGCGACCGTTGTTGAACGTGCGCATCCTCGGCGAAACCAGCGACCAGGTCGTGCAACTGCTGCATCGCCGCGAAGTCGATCTCGCGCTCGGCCGGCTGACCAATCCGCTGCAACACAACGATTTCAGCTTCGAGCCGCTCGCGCGCGAAACCCTGCTGCTGGTGGTGCGCGCCGTGCATCCGCTGGCGCGGCGGCACGCGGTGACGCTGCCGGAACTGATCGAATGGCCATGGGTTGCGCAGCCGATCACCAGCCCCGCACGCGTGCTGTTCGAAGAGGAACTGGCGCGCGCGGGCGTCACGACACCCGCCAACCTGACCGAATGCGCGTCGATCTTCGCGACGCTGCAACTGCTCGAACAATACGATGCGGTCGCGATGCTGCCCGAATCGGTGGTGCGCGATCATATGCGCGGCAAGCTGCTGGTCGCGCTACCGGTCGAGATCGGCAAGAGTCTCGCGGGCTTCGGCATTCTGACGCGCAAGGAAGAAGCGCTCGCCGAGCCGGCCGCGCGCTTTATCGAATTGTTGCGCCAGCATTCGGCACCGCTCACCGGCGCTGCGCAAGCTGCTTCAGGCACTGCCGCACGGCCGCGCAGCGTGCCCGCGCATTGAGCGCGCGTCATTGCAGGTTCACGAACAGGCCGCCGTCCACCAGCAGCGCCGCGCCCGTCACATAGCGCGCCTTGTCCGACGCGAGAAACACCACGCAGTCGGCCACGTCGTCCGGACGGCCCAGGCGGCCGAGCGGAATGCGCTTTTCGAAGTACGCTTTCTTCGCTTCGTCGGCAAGATCTTCCGCGTTCAGATCGGTGGCGATGGTGCCTGGCATCACCGAATTGCAGCGGATACCGTAGGGTCCCAACGCAATCGCGCACGACTGCATCAACGAATGCACGCCGGCCTTGGTCGGCGTGTAATGCGTCTGCATGCCGCCGCCCACCAGCGCGCTGATCGAACTGGTCGCGACGATCGCGCCGCCGGTGCCTTGTGCTTTCATCTGCTGCGCGGCGGCCTGGGTCACGTAGAACGCACCGTTCAGGTTGACCGCAACGGTCGATTCCAGCACCTCGACAGGCATGTCGAGAAACGCGTGGAATGGGCAGATGCCGGCATTGCTTGCGAGCACATCGACTTTGCCGAACGCTTCGACGGTGCGGCCCACCAGCTCCGCACCGGTCGAAGGCTGCGCGACGTTGCCCTCCACTGCGATCACGCGGCGGCCCAGCGCTTCGATTTCGTCGATCACTTCCGCTACCGCGGAACGGCGCCCGTACGATGCATCGTTGTCGCCCCAGTAATTGATCGCAACGTCGGCGCCCTCGGCCGCGCAGGCCACCGCGATCGCGCGGCCGATGCCGCGCGAGCCGCCGGTGACGATCACCGCTTTGTCTTTCAACAGCACTTGCGTCTCCCTGTTGTTCTGTCAGCACGCTTGATCGCGTTCAATGCGCGCATTTAATGCGCGTATTTAATGCGGATACGGCCGCGCCAGCGCACATTCCGGATTGAGCCGTACGCCGAAGCCCGGCGTGTCCGGCACCTTCATGCGGCCATTCACCGGCACCGGCTCGTCGAGCAGCAGCGGCGTGAACATCGGCACCACCTGGTCGGCCTGCGGCGCCATCATCAGGAACTCCGAGAACGGCGAGTTGTGCCGCGTAACCACGAAGTGATAGCTGTACACCGACGAGCCGTGCGGCACCACCAGCACGTTGTGCGCATCGGCGAGCGCGGAAATCTTGATCAGTTCGGTAATGCCGCCGCACCAGCCGACGTCCGGCTGGATCAGATCGCAGCAGCCCATTTCGAGCAGCATCCTGAAGCCCCAGCGCGTCGCTTCGTGTTCGCCGGTGGACACCATCATGCCGCGCGGCACGTTGCGGCGCAGTTCGGCGTAACCCCAGTAGTCGTCGGGCGGCAAAGCTTCCTCGATCCACTTCAGGCCGTATTCGTGCGCGCCCTTCGCGAGTTTCGTCGCATAGGTGAGATCGAGGCTCATCCAGCAGTCGAGCATCAGCCAGAAGTCGTCGCCGACGCGGCTACGCATATCGGCAAGCCGTTCGAGGTTCTGCTTCAGGCCCGCCTCGCCTTCGGCCGGGCCATGCTGCAGCGGCAGCTTGCCGCCGATAAAACCCATTTGCTTCGCCAGATCGGGACGCGCGCCGGTCGCGTAGAACTGCAGTTCGTCGCGCACCGGTCCGCCCAATAGCTGATACACCGGCTCCTTGCGCACCTTCGCGAGCAGGTCCCACAGTGCGAGATCGACGCCGGAGATCGTATTCAGCACGATGCCTTTGCGGCCGTAGTACAGCGTGGCGAAGTACATCTGATCCCACATCTTCTCGATATCGGTAACAAGCTGGCCTTCGAGAAAACGCGCCAGATGCCGCTCGACGATAAACGCGCCGATTTCGCCGCCGGTCGTCACCGCAAAGCCGACCGTGCCGTCGCTCGCTTCGATCTCGACCACCAGCGTGCCGAGCACGTTGATGCCAAACGACTGGCGGCTCTGCCGGTACTCGGGGTAGCGCGCCATCGGCGTCGCAATATGGTCGTCGATCCAGTGGCCGCCGGCCTGATCGTGATAATCTGCGCCGCCGCCGCGGACGACGAAGGCACGCACGTGCCGGATAGTGGGCATCGCCATCTTCAAAGACTCCGTTCGTTGGTTGTGCGCGCAACCTGGCGAGCACGATGGACCGGACCGCCGTCGGCCGGCTGTGAATGCGACCTTGCAAAGCGCCCGCTGCCGCCGCGCAACAGCGTGGCGATCAGCAGCGCCGCAAGCAGGCTCGCCGCGCCGAGCGCAACGAGCCCTGCGGAAGTGGACGAAAACGCGCGCTCTGCACCGGTGCGCAGCGAAGGCGCGATAAAACCGCCGATGCCGCCGAACGAATTGATCAACGCAATACCGCCCGCTGCGGCCGCGCCAGTCAGATAGCGGGTCGGAAAAGTCCAGAACAGCGGCTGCGCGGCGATAAAGCCGCTGGCCGCGCAACACAGCGCAAGCAACGCGAACAGCGGGCTATGCAGCAATCCGGATGCGCCGATGCCGAGGCCGGCCACCACCAGCAACGCGACCGCGAAAGCGCGATGGCCGCCGCTGCGGTCGGCGCGGCGCGGCACGAGCGACGTGACGACGAGCGCGCACACCCACGGCACCGCGGTCACGCAACCGACCAGCAGGCCCACGGACGTGCCAAGCAACGCCGCCACCTGTTGCGGCAGATAGAAGATCACGCCGTACACGCTGATCTGGATCAGCAGATAGATCAGCGACAGCAACAATACGCGCCGGTCGCAAAGCGCCGCGCCGATACTATGCGGGCCGTGCGCGGCCGCTGCGCGCGCGTCGTCGGCAAGCGCCGCGGCGAGTGCAGCGCGTTCATCGGCGGTGAGCCAGCGCGCGTCGGCCGGACGATTGTCCAGATACCAGAACGCCCACACGCCGACCAGCGAAGCCAGCGCGCCTTCCACCAGAAACAGCCACTGCCAGCCGGCAAGTCCCAGCGCGCCATGCAGATCGAGCAGAAAGCCCGACAGCGGACTGCCGAACATGAACGCCAGCGGTGCGCCGAAATAGAACACACCGACCGCCCGCGCGCGCGCCGCTTGCGGAAACCAGTGTGTCAGGTAATAGATAACGCCCGGAAAGAAACCCGCTTCGGCCACGCCGAGCAGAAAGCGCAACACGTAGAAGGTTTGTGGCGTATGCGCGCAACACATCGCCGCCGAAACGAGCCCCCACGTCACCATGATGCGGCACATCCACAGCCGCGCGCCGACCCGGTGCAGCAGCAGGTTGCTCGGCACCTCGAACAGCGCATAGCCGATAAAGAACACGCCGGCGCCGAACGCAAACGCGGCATTCGATAGCCCGGTATCGTGCTGCAGCGCCTTTTGCGCAAAGCCGATATTCGCGCGGTCGAGAAACGCGAGCACGTACATCAGCAGCAGGAACGGCAGCAGCCGGCGCATCACCTTGCCGGTCAGCGCGTCGGGTAAAGCGGACGAAGCCCTGTTCATGTCGTCTCCTGAACCGGCCGGTCTTGCGCCGGCGCGGGCTGCCCGCGGCCACGCGGCCGCGGGGTTCGGCGTCGCCGCGAATCAGTAGGTCGCGCGGCCGCCCGACAGATCGAATACCGAGCCGGTGCTGAACGCGCAGTCTTCCGACGCCAGCCACAGAATCATCGATGCGGCCTCTTCAGGCAGCAGGAAGCGGTTCATCGGGATTTTGGACAGCATGTAATCGATATGCTGCTGCGACATCGAATCGAAGATCTCGGTCTTTGCGGCGGCCGGCGTGACAGCGTTGACAAGGATGTTCTTCGTTGCGAGTTCCTTGCCGAGCGACTTGGTCAGGCCGATCAGGCCGGCTTTCGATGCGCTGTAGTGCGACGCGTTCGGGTTGCCTTCCTTGCCTGCCACCGACGCGATGTTGACGATGCGGCCATAGTTCTGCTTCAGCATCACCGGCACGATCGCGCGGCAGGTCAGATACGGGCCAATCAGGTTCACGTCGATCACGCGGCGCCAGACGTCCGGCTCGAGCTCCCACGTGGTGCCGTTGCCGCCAGTGATACCGGCGCAGTTGATCAGCACGTGAATCGCGCCGTGTTCGGCCAGCGTCGCGGCCACCGCCGCGTCGACGGATGCTTCACTGGTCAGTTCAACGGTGACCGCCGATACACTGCCCAGCTCGTCGAGTTCTTTTTTCGAGCGCGCCAGCCGCTCGCCGTCGATGTCCCACAGCGAAACCGCCGCGCCGGAGCGCAGCGCACGCTGCGCGACCGCATAACCGATACCGCGCGCACCGCCGGTGATGACGACGACACGGCCCTCCAGATCGATCTGATTCATATTCGCTCCTGTACGGCGCGCCAGAAGTTGCGCGCGTTTTTATCATTGTTGCCGGCTGGCGGTGCGGTCAACTATATGACGGCAAGCGATACGCGAACAATCCGGGTATTGGATGGGGCGATAGCAAAAGCGGATCGGCACGCCGCGCGTGGCGGCCGGTCGCCGCGTTCGCGGTCTGCGCGATGCGTCTGCCGTCGGCGAGGCCTCATGCCATACTTGCACACCCACTGCTTATGACACCCATGACCGAGACTCCCGCCCCTACCGCCATCGGCTTCAACTTCAACCCGCTCGACCGGCGCTCCGAAAAGCGCGACGACGATGCGTTCATCGCCGGCCTGCGCGACGCCGCCACTGCGCGCTTTCTCGTATTCGACGCCGATGCGCCGCTGCTCAAACGTAACGGCGAGCGGCTCGACCCGTGGTTCTCGGCCGGCGAAGCGGCCGCCTTCGGCGCGCCGCTACAAAGCATTTTTCTAGGCGAAACGGCTGACGGCAGCGGATGCTTCGGCCTCGGCTTCACGCGCAACGAGTCGATCGACGAAGTGCGCTACGCCCGCATCGACGTGCGTTCGATCGCGATGCAAGGCCTGTTCGAAGCCGAGGTGCCCGGCACGCTCGGCATGCTCGGCGAAGCGAAATCGATGCTCGACTGGCACCGCCGGCACGGTTTCTGCGCGAACTGCGGCACCGTCAGCCGCAGCACGGCTGCCGGCTGGCAACGCGTGTGCGATAACTGCGGCACGCGGCACTTTCCGCGTGTCGATCCGGTCGTCATCATGCTGGTGATCGACGGCGAACGCTGTTTGCTCGGCCGTCAGCCGCAATTCGCGGCGGGTATGTACTCGTCGCTGGCGGGTTTTATCGAGCCGGGCGAAACCATCGAAGACGCGGTGCGCCGCGAGGTGTTCGAAGAAGCACACGTGAAGTGTGCACGGGTCGCCTATTTCGCATCGCAGCCGTGGCCGTTTCCTTCGTCGCTGATGATCGGCTGCTTTGCGCGCGCCACCGATTCGGACATCGTGGTGGACAAGAACGAGCTCGAAGACGCGCGCTGGTTTAGCCGTGCCGAAGTGGCGTCGATGCTGGCCGGCACGCACCCGGACGGGCTGAGCGCACCGAAGCCGTATGCGATCGCTCATCATCTACTGAAGGCATACGTCGCGCACGGGCCATCGCTGGCGGACGGTTGAACGCAGCGGCTGCAAAGCCGCGTACCGTCCGGGCACGGCGCGGTCACGCGGCGGTTGCCGACGTTATCCCTGCTTTGCAAGCTGTTGCGCCAGATCGATCAGATCGCGCGCCACGAAATCCCATGACTGTTCCGCGTGCAGATCGGTGGTTTGCGCGGTGCCGTATTCGGTGGGACGCAGCACGAACGCGGTCGTGAGGCCGCAGCTGCGCGCCGCGGCGAGGTCGTTATTGTGAGCGGCCACCATGCACGCTTGCGCAGGCTCCAGCCCGAGAAGCTCAACGGTTTGCGTGTACACCTGCGGCGACGGCTTGTACGCGCGCACCACTTCAGCGCCGAGTATCGTGTCCCACGGCAGTCCCGCGCGTTTGGCCATATCGACCATCAAGCGGATGTTGCCGTTCGACAACGGCGCGATGATGAAATGCTGCTTCAAACGCTGCAGGCCCTCCACCGAATCGGGCCACGGATCGAGGCGATGCCAGCATAGGTTCAGGTCGTCGAGTTCCTGACGCGCGATCGCGGCAGTGTCGACGCCGCACGCCTGCAGCGCTTTTTGCAGATTTTCCCGATGCAGCACGTCGAGCCGTACGTAAGGCCGTCTGCCGCTGCGCACCTCTTCCATGGCCGGCGAATATTCGCGGCGCCACGCGTCGGCCAATTCGAAGGGATCGACATGGCGCGCGTGTCGCGCGAGAAACGGCTGCGCATCGCGCGCCACGCCGTTGCGCCAGTCGACTACCGTACCGAAGACATCGAAAAGAAGCGCCTTGATAGGTGTTTTACCGGTCATTGCGTTGCTCCGCCATGCGTCGTTGGTGTGGTGGCGAGTCTAAACGATCGCGGCGCAAACGGCATGAACGGATGCCGCGTTTCACTGCATCCACCGGCATCTAACCGCGTTGCGCCAGCTAGCGAAAGCCCGTACGCTGCGCAGCCGGCAGCATTTCGTTGCGAATCAGCGCCTGCAGATCTTCACTGCTAGGCCGCGTGCCCCAGTTGCTCGCACCCGCCACCGACGCGATCGCAACCCACGAATGCGGCGGATACCATTCCTGCACGACGGCGCCGTCTTCGCGCAGCACCAGTTGTCCGGTCAGGTCGCTGTATTCGGCAGACACTGTCCTGCCATCTATCCGAACCGTGACGCTGCGGCCGTTGCTGGATTGCTGCTCCTGCACGGACGAGACTTCCTGATCTGCCAGCGAGCGTTCATGCGAGGGTGCCATCAGCGTAGCCTCCTTGTGACGATGTTCGTGGCGGATGCGGGTCTGCACCGATGCGCGCAAGCCGACTGCAGGCATGGCCGATGCGGGTGCGCGACAGCCGCATCCGGGCGGCTTCGTCGCACTATATTGAAGATGCCTCGCGCAGAATGTGTTGTTGTGTAAGTAAATGTAGTCGTCAGCCGTTTGTTTGCCGGCGGCCTCGTCGGTCTCCTTACGCTTTTTTCGGCAATTCGATGCCCGGGAAAATATTGATGACCGCGGAGTCGTCTTCGCCGCCGTGGCCCGCTGTCGATGCCATCATGAACATCTGATGCGCGGCCGCCGAAAGCGGCAGCGGAAACTTCGACGCGCGCGCGGTATCGAGCACCAGCCCGAGATCTTTGACGAAGATGTCAACCGCGGAAAGCGGCGTGTAGTCGCCGGCCAGAATATGCGGCACGCGATTCTCGAACATCCACGAATTGCCGGCGCTGTGCGTGATCACGTCGTACAGCGCGTCCGGGTCGACCCCTTCGCGCAAGCCGAGCGCCATCGCCTCCGCGGCGGCCGCAATATGTACGCCCGCCAGCAGCTGGTTGATGATCTTCACCTTCGAGCCGATGCCGTGCGCGTCGCCGAGGCGATACACCTTGCCGGCAATCGCGGCGAGCACGTCTTCGCAGGCGGCGTACGCCGCGGCCGGGCCCGACGTCATCATCGTCATTTCGCCGGACGCCGCGCGCGCCGCGCCGCCGGAAACCGGCGAGTCGAGCATCAGCAGGCCCGCGGCTGTGACGCGCTTGCCGAGTTCGACCGCAAACGACGGCGACACCGTTGCGCAGGCAAGCACTACGCTGCCCGCCTTCATGGCGCTCACCGCACCCGGCGCATCCGGCGTGCCGAACAGCACCGTCTCGGTCTGCGCCGCATTGACCACCAGCGTCACCACCACCTCGCACTGCGCGCCGAGTTCGGCAGGCGAAGCACAGGCAATCCCGCCTTCGGCCGCAAAAGCTTCGAGCACCGGCGCGCGCACATCGCACGCATGCACGGCAAAACCCGCGCGCAACAGCGAACGCGCGACACCGAGGCCCATCGCGCCAAGACCGATCACGCCTACCTTTCTGGACATATACGTTTCTCTCTGTGGATGGAAGCGCCGGATTCACGCACTCGCGGTCCGGCTATCGGGAAGAACAGGCCGGCATGTAGCGACCGGATGAAAAGCAAACGGAAAAACCGGACCGCTCACGCGCAGTCGTCATCGGCCTGCGTAATCTGCGACAGATACGCGGGCAACGGCGGCTGCTTCATGCGCCGCACAATGTCGAAGCGCAGCATCCAGCGCGTATCGGCTTCGCGGATATGCTCGTGCAGCAGTTCGGCCGCGCGCTGCGGAGCGCCGGCGAGCAGCGCTTCGACGATCTGCAGGTGTTCGGTAAACGCATCGTTGATCAGTTGCGTCGGGATCTGCAGATACGGGTCGCTCAGATAACGGGTCGGCACGAACAGCACATGGGTGCGCGCCAGCGCGACCGTGATCTCCTTGTTCGGGCAGTGCGCGAGCAGATCGATATGCAGATCGGTTTCGGCCTCGTCCATTTCGGCGGCGCCGCGCTGGTTGGCGGCGATCTGCGCGGCGAGCTTGTCGCGCACCGCCTGCAACCACGCGCGCGGCACGTGCGGCGCCGCATGCAGCAGCGCGGCCGGCTCGAGCAGACGGCGCATCTCGAACAGATGGCCGATGCGCTCCGCGGTGACCTGCTCGGCCACCCAATGGCCGCCGCGGTCTTTCGACAGCGTGCCGACGCTGTGCATGCGCGCCATCACGCCGCGCGCGACGGTGCGGCTCACGTCGAAGTGCTGCGCGAGCCGCTCTTCGGTAATACGCACCGAGCCGAACAGCACGCGCGTGCACAGTTCGCGTTCGACCGCCGCATACATGCGCTGCCATTGCGGCGCGCTGGCGAGCTCGACCTTGTCGAGCACCGCGATCTTGCCGGCCGCGCCCTCCTCGGCATGACCGGCCACGCGGTAGCCGCGCCCTTCGCTTTCGACGAGGAACTTGTCCGCGCACAAGGCGGCGAGCGCGATGCGGGCCGGCGAACGGCCGATGCTGAACGATTTCGCGACCTGCGCCTCGAGCAGCTTCGCGCCCGGCGCGATGCGGCCGTCTTCGATCATGTCGCGCAGCAGCTCGTAGGTGCGCTGCTGGATCGTTCCGGCGGCGTCGGGTTCGGGCGCGGCGCCGAGGGTGGAAATGTCGGACAGCTGGCTCATGTGGAATAAGCGGGAGTAAGCGCGGTTGGGCGTCGTCGGGTAGCCTGTAAACGATACTCCGGCGGGTACGCCGCGTACAGCATCCGGGTGCGGCTTGGGCCGCGGAATGAGTGAAAACGCGAGCGGCAAACTCGCGGGAAAAACGCCGGGCCGGGATCCGGGCGCAACGTGTCGCGCTATCCGATGAAACGTCCGATCGCGTCGTTCAGCTGCCGCGCCGCCGCCGGGTCCGCTTCGGAAGCCATCAGGTGGCCGCTGTCGAACGGCAATTGCAGCAGCGTGCAGCCGGGAATCTGCTGCGCGGCCCAGATACCGTCTTCGACAGGGTTGTAAAGATCGACGCGCGGCACGCCGATCAGCGTGCGCGCGGTGATCGACGCCAGCGCGCGCGCCGTGTCGCCGGCGAAGCCCGGCGTGTGTCCGACGTCGTGTGCGTCATAGGCCCACGACTGCCAGCTCCAGTCGAGCGGATCGCATCGTTGCGCGTGCCACCATTGCGTGCGGTGCGCGAGCCAGTCCGGCACGCTGTGCGCGGACCCGATATCGACTGCGAAGCGCTGCGGTGTGCGCATCGCAAACACATGCATCACCGCCACCCATGCGGACCAGTCGAGCGTGCCGTCGGCAGCGCGCGGCGCGTTGGCGAGCGCGAGACGACCCGCATGGTTGAGCGCCTGCGACCACGGCGCGGTCTTTGCCATCGGTGTCAGCGCAACGATGTGCGACATCGAGCGCGGATACAGCACGCCCCACTGTAGCGCCTGCATGCCGCCCATCGAAGCACCTGCCACCGCATGCAGCGCATCCACGCGCAGATGCTCGAGCAGGCGCTTCTGGCTGTGCACCATATCGCGAATCGTGAAGCGCGGAAAGCGCTCGCCGGGCTGCGTCGCCGAGTTCGACGGCGAACTGGACAAGCCGTTGCCAAGCGCATCGATCACCACCACGGTCACGCGCGCGGGATCGAACGCGCGTGCCGCGCCGATCAGGAAATCGAGCCGGTGATGCGTGCTGCCGATCGCGCATAACCCGAGAATCACGGGCTTTGCACGATCCTCGAGATCTCCGTGCACGACGTACGACACCAGCAGATCGTCGATCTGCTCGCCCGATTCCAGCTCGAAACGGCCCAGCGTCGCACTCCGGTGCGGCGCGTCGATCCAGCCCGGCTGCAGTGGCGGATGGCGCATCGTCAGAACTCGATCACGGCGCGTAGGTCGTCGCCCGCCGCGAGGCGCGCGAGACCCGCATTGACGTCGGCGAGCCCAATGGTCGACGTCACGTATTCGTCGAGCTTCAGCCTGCCGGCGAGGTACGCGTCGGCCAGCGCCGGAAAATCGCGCGCCGGCTGCGCGCCGCCGTAGCTCGACCGCACGATGCGTTTCTCGCCCATCAGCGCACCCCAGCGGAACGACATTTCGTCTTCGGCCGGCAGCTTGCCGAGCCACACCACTTGTCCGCCCGGCCGCACGAGTTCGACACTCGCGCGCAACGCGGCGGCGTTGCCGGCCGCTTCGAACACATAGTCGGCACCGCGTGCGCCGGTCAGCTCCGCATGCGCGCCGGCCAGCGTCGCATCGGCGCGAAGCGTATGCGTCGCGCCGAGCGCCGCGGCCAGTTCGAGCCTGGCAGGCTGGCGGTCGATCGCAATCACGCGCGCCGCGCCCGCCAGATGCGCGCCCTGCACGGCCGACAAACCGACCGCGCCGCAACCGATCACCGTGACCGTCGCGCCCGCTTCGACCTGCGCGACATTCGTCACCGCACCGATGCCCGTCATGACGCCGCAGCCGATCAGGCACGCGCGATTGAACGGCATGTCGCGCGGCACGCGCACCGCGCACGCCTCGCTGACCACGCACAGTTCGGCGAAACTGCCCGAATACATCAGCTGATGCACTGGCTCGCCGCGCCGCATCAACCGCGGCGAGCCGTCGAAGTGAAACGACCGCGCCGCACGCTCGCGATACGGCTGGCACAGAATGTTCTGCTGGCGCCGGCAGTAAAAGCAGGCGTTGCAATGCGGATTCCACGACGTCACCACGTGATCGCCCAGCGCCACGCGCGTCACGCCCTTGCCGACCCATTCGACCACACCCGCCGCCTCATGCCCCGGCACCATCGGCAGCGGCGTGCGCAAATCGCCGCGCACCGCTTCGAGGTCGGTGTGGCACAAACTGGTTGCGCGCACACGCACCACCACGTCGGTGTCCGCGAGGCCGGTCAGATCGAGCGACTCGATACGAAGCGGCCCGCCTGCTTCGTACAGCACGGCTGCATTGAAAGACAAAGTCGGTTCCGTAATGGTGAGTTCAGGGTAACGTCATGCGTTAGCGCTGCTGCGCTGCGCCTTTGTACAGGATGTTCAGGTTGCGCTCGCCGATTTTCTGATGCAGCGCGACGAACGCCGGATCGAGTTCCGCGGCGGGTGCCGGTTCGTGCTCGAACGTATTGAACGTATCGACGCCGCGCACCAGGGTCGCGCTATCGTCGCCTTCGAGCTGCTGCACGTAGGTCGGAATGTAGCGGATCGCGTAGCCGATGCGGCGCTCCGCCGATGCGTTCGGTGGCGAGCCGTGCACGATGCGCACGTGGTGCAGCGACATCTCGCCCGGCTCCAGTTCGATCGATACGGCCTGCGCCTCGTCGACTTCGACCGCCACTTCCTGGCCGCGCGTCAGCAGATTGTGTTCGGAGAAGGTGTCGCGATGCGGAATCTGATCGAGCAGGTGCGTGCCCGGAATCACCTGCATCGCGCCGTTCGAGCGGTTGCTTGCGGACAGCGCAACCCATGCGGTCACCACGTCCGGCTTCGACAGGCCCCAATACGTCGAGTCCTGATGCCACGACACGTAGGCCGGATCGTGGCCGTTCTTGATAAAGAAGCTGCTCGCCCACGCCAGCAGGTTTTCGCCGTACAGGTCTTCGATCGCATTCACCACCGCGTCGCTGCGCACCAGCTGGTTAAGCCACGGAAACAGCAAATGGCTTTTCACGTTCAGCGCTTTCTTCTTCAGCGGGCTGTCCGAATGCTCGAAATCTTCGAGACGTTTGCGCAGTTCGAGCGCCTGCTGCGTCGACATCACGCGGATCGGCGCGACGTAGCCGTGTTTGTGGAAATGCTCGATCTGTTGTGCAGACAAGGACTTCGGCATGCCATTTCCTCCATGAATAAGCTGTTTTTGCGTGGGCTGCGCTCAGGCTGCGGCGTGTACGGTCAGCGGCGCGGCTGGGGCGCTGGTTGCCACGCTCGTTGCCACGCTCGTTGCCGCGCTTGCTGAGGATGTCGCTGCGGTTGCGGCCGCCTGCATCGCGTCATACGTCGCCGGCCGAAAACCGCCGTCAACCAGCGCGCGACCATCGACATTGCGCACGTCGGTGATCCCGCACAGCGCCATCGTCGTATCGAGTTCGCTGCGGATAATCTCGAGCGCGCGCGTCACGCCCGCTTCGCCGGCCGCGCCGAGCCCGTATAGAAACGCGCGGCCGATATACACCGCATGCGCGCCGCACGCGAGCGCCTTCAGCACGTCCTGGCCGCTGCGAATGCCGCTGTCCATATGCAGCTCGATGTCGCCCTGCACCGCCGCGGCAATGCGCGGCAGCATCGAAATGGTCGAGGGTGCGCCGTCCAGCTGACGGCCGCCGTGATTCGACACGATCAGCGCATCGGCACCGCAGCGCGCCGCGATTTTCGCGTCCTCCGGATCGAGAATGCCCTTCAGGATCAGTTTGCCGCGCCAGTGCTTGCGCACCCAGTCGATATCTTTCCACGTGAGCGTCGGGTCGAACTGGTTCTTCGCCCACTCCGCCATCGACGCAATGCCGTCGACACCCGGCGCGTGGCCGACGATATTGCCGAACGTGTGCCGCGACGTGCGCAGCATGCCGGCACACCAAGCCGGATAGCGCGCCAGATGCGCCAGATTGCGCAGCGTCAGCTTCGGCGGCGTCGACAGGCCGTTGCGCAGATCCTTGTGCCGCTGCCCCTGAATCTGCAGATCGAGTGTCAGCACCAGCGCCGAACAGCCGGCCAGTTCCGCGCGGCGAATCAGGTCCGCGATGAACACACGGTCTTTCATCATGTACAGCTGAAACCAGAACGGCCGCTGCGTGTGCGCTGCGACGTCTTCGATCGAGCAGACGCTGACCGTCGACAGCGTGAACGGCACGTTGAAGCGTGCCGCCGCGCGCGCCGCGAGAATCTCTCCGTCCGCGTGCTGCATGCCGGCAATGCCGGTCGGCGCGAGTGCGACCGGCATCGACACCGGCTCACCGATCATCGTCGTCGCGAGATTGCGGCGGCTGAAATCGACCGCCACGCGCTGGCGAAACTTCAGCTGCGCGAAGTCGTCCGAATTGGCGCGATAGGTCGATTCGCTCCATGAGCCGGCATCGACGTACTCGTAGAACATCTTCGGCACGCGGCGCTTTGCGCGTACGCGCAGTTCTTCGATGGTGGCGAAATGGGTCATCGTGGCTGGGTGAGATGGATCAACGCGATAAGTATTCGCAGGCAGAAGCGCCGTTCAGGCGATGCCAGGCTCGAACTGCACCTGGCGCTTCGGCGCGTGCACGCACAGCGCCACCAGCAGCGCACCGGCCAGCGCAATCGCGCCGGTCAGCAGGAACGCACTGCGGAAGTTGCCGGACCACTGCACCAGAAAACCGGTGAGCGCCGGTGCGACGATACCGGCCAGATTGGCGATGAAGTGCACAAAGCCGCCGATCGCGCCGACCCGATCCTTCTCAACGGTGTCCAACACGATCGCAAAGTAGGTGTTGTACGACGCGTACATGAAGAACACGCCGATCGCCATCAAGGTCACGGCGCTGGTCAGTTCGGTCACCGTGCCGGTCAGCGCGATGCATACCGCACCAGCGCCGAGACTGGCGATCAGCACGACCTTGCGCGCGAAGATCGCGCGGCCGGTCTTGCGGAACAGCCAGTCGCACACGAGGCCACCGACGATCAGCCCGCTCGCGCCGACTGCCCACGGAATCACGCTGACCACCGCCATCTTCTGGATGCTCAGGTGATGCGCGGTGGTCAGATAGGTCGGGAACCACGACAGGAAAAAGTACAGGATGTACGCGTAGCCGAAGAACGCGAACGCGGTGGCGAGAATCGCCGGGCGCAGCAAGTATTCGCGCAGCGGTGTGGCGGTATGCGCGCTGTGCAGCGTGTATGGCACAGGAGTTTCACGCACCGTGCGCACCGCGGCGCGCGTCGCACCAGACATTGCAGCCTGCTGCGTCCGTTGCACGCCTGGCGCGGCGGCGCGCTCTTCATGCGCATCCGGCTCGACCGACGGCTTGTCCCTCGCGAGCATCAGCCATGCGACCACCCACAGCACACCGACCGCGGAGATGATCACGAACGACATGCGCCAGCCCGCGCTGACCGCGATAAAGCCGACCACCGGCCCCGCCAGCGCCGCGCCGAGCGACTGCCCCGAGTTTGCGATACCGATCGCGCTGGCCTGCTGCCGGCGCGGAAACCAGTTCGACACGAGCTTGTTGATGTTCGCGCAGAACGGCCCCTCGCCCATGCCGAAGATCACGCGCACCACCAGCAGGCTCGCAATCCCGACCGTCGCCGCGGTCAAACCGCAGAACAGTGACCAGACCAGCATCGACACGGTCAGCACGCGCTTCGGGCCGAAACGGTCCGCCGAATAGCCGCCGACGAAACAGAACAGCGCGTAGCCGACGAAGAAGCTGCTGAACACGATGCCCAGTTGCGCCGGATCGAGGTTCAATTCCTTCGTGATCAGCGGCGCGGTAATCGACAATGCGGCGCGATCCAGGTAACTGATCGCACCGCCGACGAACAGCAGCCACACCAGCGTCCAGCGTGTGCGCGTCTCCATCTGCATGGATGTCTCCTTGGTTTTTGTCTGCTGTGTCGTCGGATGCAAGGAGGCGGCCAGGTGCGTGCCCCACCAAAACGTTCAATGCATCCAATGTACATTCAGCGTAGTGACGCGCGCTGGCTGTGTCAACTGCTACGTGGGTAGGTGTAAACCTTGACGAGCAAAGCCGGCGCTCAGCTGCTCATGTACCAGCCGCCATTGACGTTGATCGTCTGACCGTTCAGATAGCCGTTTTCGGCGAGCAGCACGGCCACCTGCGCGACTTCGTCCGCCGTGCCGAAGCGGCCGACCGGTATCGTGTCGCGCCGGATGTTCGGATTGCCGGCGATCATATCGGTCTCGATCAGCGCCGGTGCGATCGCGTTCGACGTGACGCCGGTCTTCGCGAGCAGCATTGCGTAGCCATGCGCGAGTCCGATCATGCCGGCCTTCGACGCCGCATAGTGCGGCCCGATCACGCCGCCGAGCTGCGCGGCCACCGACGACACCATGATCAGTCGCCCCCAGCCGCGCGCCACCATGCCCGGCGCAAGCGCCTGCGTCACGAGAAATGCCGAAGTCAGATTGGTCGCGAGGGTCGCGTTCCAGTCGTCGGCGTCGAGTTGCTGCCACGGCTTGGGCGTCGCCACGCCGGCATTGTTGACAAGGATGTCAATCTGGCCGAGCGAGCGGTTCGCCGCATCGACCATCTGCGCGATGCTCGCCGCGTCGCGCACGTCGGCCTGAAGTGCCACGGCGCTGCCGCCGCCCGCCTCGATCTGCGCGACCGCTTCGCGCGCCGACGCTTCGTCTTGCCGATACGTAAGCGCGACCCGCACGCCGAGTTTCGCGTACGCCAAGGCGATCGCCTTGCCGATGCCTCTGCTGCCGCCGGTGATCAGTGCACGCTTTGCTGCCAGTTCCGTCATTGCAAGCCTCCGCTTCGATATGTCAAGCACGGTGCGCGTGATGCGCGGGATGGACGGTGAGAAACCGCGCGGGTGATGGAGTTCCCGCTGCATCGCTGGCGTCTACGCGGTGCGCGAAAGCCGCCGCGGCGCGCGTGGCTTGATAGACTGGCGGCTTGAAAAAACGATGGAAACAATGCGTGAGCATCGGTGAATATTACAAGCGGCTCGATTTGCCAGAGACCGCATCGCCCGACGAGATCAAGCGAGCTTATCGCCGCCTGAGAGCGAAGTATCACCCCGATCTGAACAAGGGCCGCGAAGCGAGCGTCGAACCGGTTTTCAAGCGCATTCAGGAAGCATTCGAAGTGCTGACCGGCACGCGCGCCGCAGCGCCGGGTGCATCGACGGGCGCCGCCGCGCAAGGTCGCGGCCGCCCGGCAGGCGCGCGGCAAGGGCATGCGGCGCCTGCACAAAGCCATCCGCAAAACGGTGCGCAAAAAGGTTCGCAAGCCGGTGCGCAAGCGCATTCACGCGACGCGTACGCGGGGCACAGCGCGTGGGCCGCGGCGGGACGC
>DATLOW010000286.1:0-3217 GCA_035536055.1 Paraburkholderia sp.
CATGTCCTTCGTCAGACCGGGCGACACGCCGAATTGAGCGCCCGCCTTCTTGGCCTGCGCGCAGTGCTCGGGCTTCGTAATCGTGCCGACGCCCACGACGATATCTTCGGCCAGCTGGCTCGCGCGCTCGATCGCCTTCAGGCCCGCCTCGGTGCGCAGCGTGATTTCCAGCACCTTGACGCCGCCCGCATGCAACGCACGCGATACGTTTTCACCCTGCTCGACCGAATCGAATGCCAGGACCGGAATCACCGGGCCGAGCCGCACGATATCGCTTACTTTTTTTGCCGTCATGATCAGACTCCTTACTTGTGTATCGCGTGGCTGGGCTGCGCGTGGGTGCCCTTCGCCGGGTTGTGCGCATGATGTGCGGCATTCGCACCCGCCGCAGCGGTGGCGTGCGTACTCCCACCGTGACTGTGGTCGGCCTCGCCGACCAGCGGACCGAACACCGATGCGCCAAGCTCCGCCGGCGCCGCCGCGGCACGGAACACGCCGAACAGTTCGCGTCCGAAGCCCACTTCGTTCTCCGCCTGGTGATGGCAAACCGCGAGCGGCCGCGCGTCCCATTCGGCCGCATCGATGTCGATGTCGAGCACACCGGCCTCGGCGTCGATGACCAGCGTATCGCCGGTGCGCACCTTGCCGAGCGGGCCTTGCAGCAGCGCTTCAGGCGACACGTGGATAACCGCCGGCACCTTGCCCGATGCGCCCGACATGCGGCCGTCGGTGACCAGCGCTACATGAAAACCTTCATCCTGCAGCACGCCGAGCAACGGCGTCAAACGGTGCAGCTCGGGCATGCCGTTTGCGCGCGCGCCCTGGAAGCGCACCACGGCAACGAAGTCGCGCTTCAGTTCGCCTTTGTCGAAGGCTTCCTGCACCGCTTCCTGCGATTCGAACACGATAGCCGGCGCTTTCACTGCGCGATGCGCGGGCGCCACCGCAGAAATCTTGATCACGCCGCGGCCGAGCTTGCCCTGCATCAGGCGCAGGCCGCCATCGGGCTGGAACGGCTCGGCCAACGGCCGCAGCACCGCGGCATCGTGACTGTGCTGCGCGCCGTCCTGCCAGGTCAGCTTGCCGTCGATCAGCTTCGGCTCTTGCGTGTAATGATGCAGGCCCTTGCCGGCCACGGTGTTCACGTCCTCGTGCAGCAGCCCGCCTTCGAGCATGTTGCGGATCAGGAACGCCATGCCGCCCGCTGCGTGGAAATGATTCACGTCGGCCTTGCCGTTCGGATAGATCTTCGCGAGCAGCGGCACCGCTTGCGACAGCGTATCGAAATCGTCCCAGTCGATGATGATGCCGGCGGCACGCGCCATCGCGACCAGGTGCAGCGTGTGATTCGTCGAGCCGCCGGTCGCGAGCAGCGCGGCGATGCCGTTGACGACCGCCTTCTCGTCGACCACGTGGCCGATCGGCGTGTAGTTGCCGCGCTCGACCGTCAGGTCCAATACGCGGCGCGCGGCCTGCGCAGTCAGCGCGTCGCGCAGCGGCGTATGCGGATGCACGAAGGCGGAGCCCGGCAGATGCAGCCCCATCACTTCCATCAGCATCTGGTTGCTGTTGGCCGTGCCGTAGAACGTGCAGGTGCCGTGGCCGTGATACGCGGCGGCTTCGGCTTCAAGCAGCGCGTCGCGGTCGCAGCCGCCGGTCGCGAACGTCTGGCGAATCTTCGCCTTGTCGTCGTTCGACAGGCCGCTCGTCATCGGGCCGGCCGGCACGAAGATGGTCGGCAGGTGGCCGAACTGCAGCGCGCCGATCAGCAGGCCCGGCACGATCTTGTCGCATACGCCGAGGCACAGCGCGGCGTCGAACATGTTGTGCGTCAGCGCGACCGCGGTGCTCATCGCGATCACTTCGCGCGAGAACAGCGACAGTTCCATGCCGGCGTTGCCTTGCGTGATGCCGTCGCACATCGCCGGCACGCCGCCGGCGAATTGCGCGACGCCGCCGTTTTCGCGGGCGGCCGCCTTGATGATGTCCGGGAAAGAAATATACGGCGCGTGTGCGGACAACATCTCGTTGTACGAGGACACGATGCCGATGTTCGGCTGGCGGATCGCTTTGATCGCCAGTTTGTCGTTGCCTTCGAGGCCGGCGAAGCCGTGCGCGAGATTCGCGCAGGACAGCGCGCCGCGCGCCGGGAACTTGCCCTGCGCCTGATCGATGCGCGCCAGATAGGCTTCACGAGTGGGTTTGCTGCGCTCGATCACGCGCCGCGTGACGTTCATCAGTTGCGAATGCGGGGAAACCATCGATGCTCCTTCTGCGCCGGGTGGCGGTTGCGCGCGTGGCGCCGGATTCGGTATCGCGGGGAACACGGCTGCTGAGCCGTGCACCGGATATTAGTAGAAAAACTACATCCAATCAATGTGGCAGTTGCTGAAATGGGTAGCCCAAGTGATTCGCAGAGAACCGCACCAGTACTCGCTTTGACGCGGGCAGCCGTGTATTAGGGAAATCACCTACGTGCCGATATGTAGTTTTTGTACCTATCCTGCTAATCAGCTATAGTCCATCCGTTTCTTCAGCATAGTGCGAGTTCTCCGATGATGTTGTCCCAGGTAGAAGCGATGCGCGACCAGCTTCGTCCGTCCGAACGCAAGCTCGCCGACTATGTGATCGAGGCGCCGCGCGAGGTGCTGGATCTGTCGATGACCGAAGTCGCGGCGCGCGCTGGCGTAAGTCAGCCGACCATCGCGCGCTTTTGCCACGCGCTCGGCTTTTCGGGTTTTCGCGAGTTCAAGATTCGTCTTGCACAGGCGATTGCAGGAGACGTGCCCGCCGTTTATCGCGACGTGCGACCCGACGAACCGGCGCCCGGCGTCGCGGCAAAAGTGCTCGATCGCACCATCGGCGCGCTGATCCAGGTGCGCAACAACCTTTCGACGGATAGCGTCGCGGCGGCGATCGAATTGCTTGCGCATGCGCGGCGTATCGAGTTTTACGGTGCGGGCGGGTCGGGCGTGGCCGCGCTCGATATGCAGCACAAGTTTTTCCGGCTCGGCATGCCGAGCGTCGCGTATTCGGACCCGCACACGTTTCTGATGTCGGCTACGCTGCTCGGCAAAGGCGATGTGGTGGTGGCGATTTCGAACACCGGCCGCACCCGCGATATCGTCGATGCGGCAAAGTCGGCGCTCGCGGCCGGCGCGAAGGTGATTGCGCTGACGCACGGCAATTCGCCGCTCGCGCGCATCGCATCGATCGG
>DATLOW010000287.1:0-4971 GCA_035536055.1 Paraburkholderia sp.
GCGGCCAGCCCGTGGCTCAACACGACGGTCGGCGCGCCGGCCTTGCCGGTCAGCGCGTAGCGAATGCGAATGCCGTTCGCGTCGGCGGTTCGGTGCATGTCTCCACGTCCTTTTTCAATGCGTTGTTGTTACGGTGCCGATGCATGCCGGATCGGTGGAGACCGAGTCTCGATTTTGGCGACAATTTTGTCAATCGACTTGTTATCAAGGTAAACGCCAATGCTGTCGCCTATTGGCGGCGGTAGAATTGCGCGTCATATGGCTGTAAGCGACGAGTCGACGCACACTGCGTCCGCGCAGCCGCACAAGGATTTCGAGGGAGAGGGCTTGGTCACAAAAACGGACGCTCAGGCGGCGCAACTGATCGAAGGCATCAAGACGGACATCATCATTGGCCGTCTGCGGCCGCATCAACGGCTGGTGGAAGAGGAGATCAGCGCCCAGTTCAACGTGTCGCGGCATGTGTCGCGCGCGGCGCTCGTGCAGCTCGAGCGGATGGGACTCGTCACGCGCCGGCCCAATCGCGGTGTGATCGTGCGCGACTTCTCGCTGGAGCAGGTCGAGCAGATCTACGAAGTGCGGATGATCCTGCAGCGTGAAGCCGCCAGGCGCGTGCCGATGCCGGTGCGGCCCGATGCACTGAAGGAAATCGAAGCGATCCACGCCGAGTACTGCCGCGAGCTCGACGCGGGCAATCTGCTGCAGGTCAACGTGCTGAACGACGCGTTCCACCGGCGCATCTGGAAGACCTGCCCGAACCAGTACCTCGCCGATACGATCGAAAAGCTGTGGGTCGAGACCACCGGCATCCGCTGGTACGGCGTTGGCGATCCGCATCTGCTCGCGCATTCGCGCGAGCATCACGCCACGATGATCGAACAGTTACGCACCGGAGACCGTGAAGGTTTCGTCGCGCTGGCAGTGGACCATATCCTGCCGCCGCTCGACGCGTTCCGGCGCGCGCATCGCACCAGCGCTGCCTTTAGCGCTGCCGCTTCGCCATTGCCGGAACGGGAGACCGGATGAATCCGACTTACGAAATCCTCGTGCAGGGCAACAACCTGCGCCTGAAACACGATTTTCTCGGCATCGCCAACGTCACGCTGATTCGCGGCAAGGACGGGCTGATGCTGTTCGATACCGGCGGCTATATCTCGCGGCTCGGTTTGCTGAAGGCGCTACGCGATCGCGGCATCGCGCCGTCGGACATCAAGACCGTGTTTCTGTCGCATCTGCATTTCGACCATGCGCACAACATCGATCTGTTCGCGCATGCGCGCTTCGTGGTCAGCGAGCGCGAATGGGAGTACGCCGCGCACCCGCATCCCGAAGACATGCTATTGCCGTGGGGCATTCGCGACCAGCTGTCGAAATCGAAAGTCGAGTTTCTGAAGGGTGAAGGGCAACTCGACCACGGCGTCAATTTTTTCCCGGCGCCTGGGCATACGCCGGGCTGCTACGGGCTCGAACTCGAAACCGCCGACCGCGGCCGCGTGATCGTCGCCGGCGACGCGATCAAGTACGCGAAAGAAGCGATCCTGAAGCGCTGCGATATGGCCTTCGACGAAGTCGACGTCGGCACGCGCACGATTCAGCGCATCCTCGAACGGGCCGACCGTATCGTGCCGGGCCACTTTCCGGAACTGATCCGGCAGCCGGACGGCAACTTCATCTGGGAAGATCCGGCGCCGTTCGAACTGCTGGTGCGCTAGGCGCCGCTACCGCCGCATTGCGGTTGCCGCCTGCGCCACCGCTCGTCTCCCACCATCGCGTTTCGCGATGGTGCCCTGCCGAAACACCACGAACATACGCCGCGTCCCATTGCATGATGGAGGCAAAGAAGCGGTCGGCGGCGGGAACGGTGTCGCGCTGTTATCGATAACGGCGCCAGTCCGTCCCGGCATATCGGACTGACGGAGCGAGACAGCACCATGCATGCGATTGCGAATGCAGCGGCGGATCATCTGCGCGGCATCGAGCCGGCCGAGCGCGTCGAGGCGCTTCGGTTCGACGCCGTCACCTGCACGTTTCCCGGCAGAAATGCGCGTGCCGACACCTATACGGCGGTGCGCGACGCCAGCCTCGCGGTACGCGATGGTGAATTCCTGTCGATCGTCGGTCCGACCGGTTGCGGCAAGTCGACGCTGCTGAATGTCGCGGCCGGCCTGATTCGCCCGTCGAAGGGCACACTGAGCGTATTCGGCACGCCGCTGAAAGACGGCCTGAACCGCCAGGCGTCGTATCTGTTCCAGGTCGACGCGCTGATGCCGTGGAAAACCACCGAAGACAATATCGCCGCCGGCCTGCTGTTCCACGGCATGCCGAAAGACGCGGCGCGTGCGCAGGCGCGCGAATGGCTGGTACGCGTCGGTCTCGATGGGCACGGCCGCAAGTATCCGCATCAGCTTTCCGGCGGCATGCGCAAGCGTGCCGGCCTCGCACAGGCACTCGCGCTGAACCCGCGCATCCTGCTGATGGACGAGCCGTTCAGCGCGCTCGACATTCAGACGCGTCATCTGATGGAAGGCGAACTGTTGCGGCTATGGTCGCTGGACCGCAAGTCGATCGTGTTCGTCACGCACGACCTCGAAGAAGCGATCTCGCTGTCGGACCGCGTGATCGTGATGTCCGCCGGACCGGCCACGCATCCGGTAGCCGAATTCCCGATCGATCTGCAAAGGCCGCGCGACGTCGCCGAGATCCGCATGACGCAGCGCTTTCTGCAACTGCACGCGCAGATCTGGGACGTGCTGAAAAAAGAGGTGCTGAAAAGCTATGCGCACGCCCCTGTTTGATCCGCGCAACAAGCTGGCCGTGCAGGGCACGCGCATCGCCGTGCTGGGCGGCACGCTGTTCCTGTGGTGGCTGCTGACGAGCCGTAAATGGATCTCGCCATTCTTCTTCGGCGATCCGGCTGGTGTGTTTCAGCGGATTGCGGGCTGGTTTGCATCGGGGTCGGTGTTCGTGCATCTGTACACGACGCTCGTCGAAACCTTGCTCGCATTTGCGATCGGCACCGCACTCGGCCTCGCGTGCGGCCTGTGGCTGGCGCTAAACCCGTTTCTCGCGGTGGTCGCAGACCCGTTTATCAAGGCGCTCAATTCGATGCCGCGGCTGATCTTCGCGCCGATCTTCGCGTTGTGGTTCGGGCTCGGCATCTGGTCGAAGGTTGCGCTCGGCGTCACGCTGGTGTTTTTCGTGGTGTTCTTCAACGTGTTTCAGGGCGTGCGCGAAGTGAGTCCGCAGGTGTTGTCGAACACGCGCATGCTCGGCGCGAATTCGCGTCAGCTGATGTGGCATGTGTATCTGCCGTCGGCGATGAGCTGGGTGTTTTCGAGTCTGCACAACGCGATCGGCATTGCATTCGTCGGCAGCGTGGTGGGCGAGTATCTCGGCTCGGAAAAAGGCATCGGCTATCTGATCCTGCTGGCCGAGGGCAACTTCGATATCGATTCGGTGATCGCGGGCATTCTGTTGCTGACGTTGTTTGCGCTGGTGCTCGACATCAGCGTGTCGCTGCTGGAAGAGCGCATGTTGCGCTGGCAGCCGGGCGGCGGACAAACCGTCGATGCGAGCGCTTAGCGCAAGCGGAGCGAAGCGGAATCGGTGCGTCAACTCTTCGACAAGGAACCTGTCTTGCAGAAAAACTCCATCGACCTTTCCGGCCGCGTGGCCGTGGTGACCGGCGGCGCACAAGGCATCGGCTTTGCGCTCGGTGCGCGTCTGCTCGAATCGGGCGCGCGGCTGGCGATCTGGGACATCGACGCGGCAAAGCTGGCGCACGCGAAGCAGGAACTGCAGCGCGAGCACAACGCCGACATTCACATCGAACAGGCCGACATCGCCAGCTATCCGAGCGTGGAAGCCGCCGTGAGCGGCACGCTGCGCGCGCTGGGCCGCATCGACATTCTGGTGAACAATGCGGCGATCGTCGGTCCGAACGCGACGCTCGCCGACTATCCGCTCGACGACTGGCACCAGGTGATCGACGTCGACGTGAACGGCACGTTTCACTGCTGCCGCGCCGTGGTGCCGGTGATGACGTCGCAGCGGTACGGACGCATCGTGAACGTTGCATCGATTGCCGGCAAGGAGGGCAATCCGAACGCAGCCGCCTATAGCGCGGCCAAGGCCGCGGTGATCGCGATGACCAAGTCGCTCGGCAAGGAACTCGCGAGCCACGACATCGCGGTGAATTGCGTGACACCCGCGGTTGCGCGTACACCGGGCGCGATGCAGCAGGCACCTGAGCACATCGAATACATGCTCGGAAAAATTCCGCGCGGCCGCTTTCTCGAACTGAACGAAGCCGCGGCGATGATTGCATGGCTCGTCAGCGAGGAGAACTCGTTCACGACCGGCGCGGTGTTCGATCTGTCCGGCGGACGCGCGACGTACTGAACGCGGCAAGCGCGTGCAGCAGCTACGCCACGCGCCGACAAGAACCATCAAGGAGACGCCGACGCCATGAAACGTAAAGGCGCAGCAATCGTATTAGTCGTGAGCCTGCTGTTCTGCGTTGCGTCGCGCGCTCAGGCTCCGGTACCTGAAAAGCGCGATATCCATCTGGCCGCGGCCGGCGTTGGTCTGCCGTATTTGCCGTTCGTCATCGCCAGCAGCCGCGGTTATTTCAAACAGCAGGGATTGAACGTCGACATCGGTGTCTATAGCGGCGGTGCGAAGGCGTTGCAGGCCTTGCTCGGCGGCAGTGCGGACGTGGTGGCCGGCGCGTATTCGAATACGATCACGATGGCCGCCAAGGGGCAGCAACTGGTGTCCTTCGTTACGCAGGCCGATTGCCCAGGCTTCGTGTTCGGCGTGACCAAGGCGAACCACGACAAGATCAAATCGTTCGCCGACCTGAAAGGCAAACGGGTGGGCGTCAGCTCGCCGGGTTCGAGCTTCCATATGGGCGTCGACTATCTGCTCAGCAAATCGAAGCTGCGGCCCGACGACGTTGTGATCATCGGT
>DATLOW010000288.1:0-5938 GCA_035536055.1 Paraburkholderia sp.
GAACGGAATGGGTTACGTCTTTACGCCGCCGGCAGTCGTCGGTGTGCCGGTGGTCGGCACGAGCGATCAATTCGCGGTGCGCCGCATCTACTGTGTGGGCCGCAATTACGAAGCGCACGCGCGCGAGATGGGCCACGATCCAAACCGCGAACCGCCGTTCTTCTTCTGCAAGCCCTCCGACGCCGTGCTGTACGTCGCGCCGGGCGCGACCGGCGAGCTGCCGTACCCGTCGCAGACCAGCAATATGCATTTCGAAATGGAAATGGTTGCGGCAATCGGCAAGGCCGGCAAGGATATCCCGGTCGACAGCGCGCTCGATCACGTGTACGGCTATGCACTCGGCCTCGACATGACGCGCCGCGATCTGCAGGCCGAAGCGAAAAAGCTTGGCCGTCCGTGGGATACGGCCAAGGGCTTCGATTACTCGGCGCCGCTCGGGCCGATCCATCCGGCGTCGAAGGTCGGTCATATCGGCAGCGGCGCGATCTGGCTGTCGGTGAATGGCGCGGAGAAGCAGCGCTCGGACGTGTCGCAGCTGATCTGGTCGGTCGCGGAAACGATCGCGTATCTGTCGACGCTGTTCGAACTGCAGCCGGGCGACCTGATTTTCACCGGCACGCCGGAAGGTGTCGGCGCCGTCGCGAAGGGTGATCTGATGAAGGGCGGTGTCGACGGACTCGACGAGTTCAGCGTGCGCGTGGTTTGAATGCCGTGCGTGGCGGAGGAGACACGACAATGAAGCTCTACAGCTACTTTCGCAGTTCGGCGTCGTATCGCGTGCGCATTGCGCTGAATCTGAAGGGCTTGCCGTACGACTACGTACCTGTGCACCTGTTGCGCAGTGGCGGCGAGCAGTTCAGGCCGGAGTACCGGCAGCTCAATCACGACGCGGTCGTGCCGACGCTGATCGACGACGGTTGCACGATGCAGCAGTCGCTCGCGATGCTCGAGTATCTGGAAGAAGTGCATCCGCAGCCGCCGCTGTTGCCGGCGGCGCCGGGCGACCGCGCCTATGTGCGCGGTATTGCGCTGCAGCTCGCGTGCGATATCCATCCGCTGAACAATCTGCGCGTGCTGAAGTA
The DNA here is from genome assembly GCA_035536055.1 of Paraburkholderia sp. GTDB lineage: Bacteria > Pseudomonadota > Gammaproteobacteria > Burkholderiales > Burkholderiaceae > Paraburkholderia. Next base: position 1,083 of record DATLOW010000288.1, read on the forward strand.
TCTGAAGCACACGATCGGCGTCAGCGAAGAGGCGAAGAACGAGTGGTACCAGCACTGGATCCGCTCGGGTTTCGCGGCGCTCGAGGAGCATCTGGCTGCCGAACGCCGCAGCGGCGCGTTTTGCTTCGGTGACATGCCGACGTTCGCGGATGTGTGCCTCGTGCCGCAGGTGTTCAATGCGCTGCGCTTCGAGGTGGATATGAGCGCGTATCCGACGATTCAACGCATCTACGATCAGGCGCTGCAACTGCCGGCGTTCGCGCACGCGGCGCCGGGCGAACAGCCCGACGCGGAGTGATGCGGCGCCGGGTTGGCCGGTAACAGGTGAAACGAAAAACGGCGGAGCAATCCGCCGTTTTTGTTTATGCAGCTTGCCGCTTCAGTTGCCGAGCAACGCGTCGCAGAACTCTTCGGCGCTAAACGGCTGCAGATCTTCGACCTTTTCGCCGACGCCGATGAAATACACCGGCACCGGCCGCTGCCGCGCGATCGCCGCGAGGATGCCGCCCTTCGCGGTACCGTCGAGCTTGGTGACGATCAGACCGGTGAGGCCGAGCGCGTCGTCGAAGGCCTTGACCTGCGCGAGCGCATTCTGGCCGGTGTTCGCGTCGATCACCAGCAGCACTTCGTGCGGCGCGCCTTCCAGCGCCTTGCCGATCACGCGCTTCACCTTGCGCAGCTCTTCCATCAGATGCAGCTGCGTCGGCAGGCGGCCGGCCGTGTCGGCCATCAGCACGTCGATCTTGCGCGCGCGCGCTGCGCCGACCGCATCGAAGATCACCGCGGCCGGGTCGCCGCTTTCCTGCGACACCACCGTCACGTTGTTGCGCTCGCCCCAGATCGCCAACTGCTCGCGCGCCGCAGCGCGGAACGTATCGCCGGCGGCCAGCAGCACAGATTGATCGAAGCGCTGCAGATGCTTGGCGAGCTTGCCGATGCTGGTGGTTTTGCCGGCGCCGTTGACACCTGCGATCATCATCACGAGCGGCTGGTCGCGGCCGAGCATCAGCGATTTTTCAAGCGGCTTCAGCAGGCCGACCAGCAGGTCGCGCAACGCGGTTTTGACTTGCTGCGGGTCGGTGAGGCGCTGCACGCGCACTGTCTCGCGCAGCGATTCGAGCAGGAATTCGGTCGCGTCGACGCCGGCGTCGGACATCAGCAGCGCGGTTTCGAGTTCTTCGTACAGGTCTTCGTCGATTTTCGTGTTGACGAAGATGCCGGTGATGCTCGAGCCGGTTTTCGACAGGCCGGTTTTCAGGCGCGACAGCCACGAACGCCGGGCTGCCGGCTCGGGTGCGGGTGGCGGGATGATCTCGACGGTTTCTTCGGGATCGGCTGCGGCGGCGACCACGGGGGCGGATTGGGGCTGCGGCGCAGCGCGCAAACCGGCTCTTGACGCGGCATCTTGAGCAGCGGTCGATGACGTGGCGGCCGATGCGGCGGATTGAGACGGCGCGGGCGCCGTGCTGCTCACTGGTGCGGGCGATGCAGCTTGGGTCGGAACCGCGCCCGGTGCCGGGACAGCCGGCGGTGTCAGCGTCTGCGCGGGAACCGCCGGCTGCGCGGCTGCCGCAGCATTGGAAGAAGGTGCGGATACCTGAGTCTGCGTTTGCGCAGCGGGTGCGGCAGGCGCCGCCGGGCGTTGTCCCTGCTCAGCTGGCCGCTGCTGCGTCGCCGGCGCGGCTACGCGCGGGGCCTCCGCAAGCGGCGCTTCTGGCGTCGCAGCCTCAGCCTGTGCCGGCGCGTCGGCCGACGTATCGGCCGGACTATCCGACGCCTTTGAACCCCTGAATCGTTTGAGAAAGCTGAACATGTGCTGGCGTGGTGAATGCGCGCCGAACTGCGCCGGCAAGGTCACAAATTGCGGATGTGACCCTGAGCAGCGGCCGGCGCATCGTCAAGCGGGATTGAATGCGGGCACGGCGCCACCGAGGCGCACGCGAGCCGCACATTTTATCAGGCGCGTCGGCCGGCGTCGCCGCGCGGCGTCCGGGCTATGCACAACCGTGTGGTAACGTGGGCGCTTCAAGCCGGTGCAATACGCATCGGGCATCGGTTTCACCATTCACATTCGCATGTCCCGCATCTCTTCGTCCAACGCACGCAGTGCCACGTCCGGCCGTGGCGGCCCGGCCCATACGATCCGCATCATCGGCGGCGACTGGAAGCGCACGCCGCTGCCGGTCCTCGATCTCGACGGCCTGCGGCCGACCCCCGACCGCGTGCGCGAAACGCTGTTCAACTGGCTGGGCCAGCGCCTTGATGGCCAGCGCTGTCTGGATCTGTTCGCCGGCAGCGGCGCGCTCGGCTTCGAAGCGGCGTCGCGCGGCGCGGCGCGCGTGCTGATGGTCGAGCGCAACGCGCGCGCGGCCGCGCAGCTGCGCGCCAATCAGGCGAAGCTCGCGGCCCGCACGATCGAAATCGCCGAGGCCGATGCGCTGCGCCTCGCCGCGAGCCTCGCGCCTGCCTCGTTCGAAGTCGTGTTCCTCGACCCACCGTTCGGCGACGACCTGCTGGGCCGCGCGCTCGAGCTCGCCGTGCCGCTGGTGGCCGCCGACGGCGCGCTGTACGTCGAAGCCGGCGCTGCGCTCGACATCGCACAGACGCCCGTGCTCGCAGGCTGGACGATCGTCAGACAGGGCAAGGCGGGTGCCGTCCACTATCATTTGCTGCAACGCGAAAATGAGGAATAATGCGCGTTCGATTACAAGCGCCGGACGGCACAGCGCCGTCACGCGTGCGGCAGGCGGCGAGCGCGTCAGGCAGACGCGGCCTCGCGCCCCTTTAGTCTGAAGAGAGGAGAAGTTCATGGTAGTCGCCGTGTACCCGGGTACGTTCGATCCGCTGACACGCGGTCACGAGGATCTCGTGCGGCGCGCGTCGAGCATCTTCGACACGCTGGTGGTGGGCGTCGCCGACAGCCGCAACAAGCGGCCATTCTTCACGCTCGACGAACGGCTCGACATCGCGCGGGAGGTGCTTGGCCACTATCCGAACGTGCAGGTGGCGAGCTTCCATGGGTTGCTGAAAGACTTCGTGCGCAGCAACAACGCGCGGGTGATCGTGCGCGGCCTGCGCGCGGTATCGGACTTCGAATACGAGTTTCAGATGGCGGGCATGAACCGCTATCTGTTGCCGGACGTCGAGACGATGTTCATGACGCCGTCCGACCAGTATCAGTTCATCTCGGGCACGATCGTCCGCGAGATCGCGCAACTGGGCGGCGACGTCAGCAAGTTTGTGTTTCCGTCGGTCGAGAAGCGGCTGCAGGACAAGGTCGCCGCGGCGAACCAGGGGCAGCCGGCGGGCCAGCCTTAACGCGCGTAAACTAGCGTTTTGACGCGCAGCAGGCGGACGGCGCCGCGAAGGCTATCCGCGCGGCTATCCGCCACGCGCTGCTGCCAGGAAGTGAGAACAGCATGGCCCTGATGATTACCGACGAGTGCATCAACTGCGACGTTTGCGAGCCCGAGTGCCCGAACGACGCAATCTCGATGGGCCCGGAAATCTACGTGATCGACCCGAACAAGTGCACCGAGTGCGTCGGCCATTTCGATGAGCCGCAATGCCAGCAGGTGTGTCCGGTCGAGTGCATTCCGCGCGACCCGCAACATGCGGAGACGGCGGAACAACTGATGGTCAAGTATCGCGCGCTGCAGGCGGCGAAGGACGCCTGAAGCGCGGACTGCGCGCTGGTGCAGTCCGCCGACGCGCGGCATCTGCGCGCCTGGCGAACTGCGGCGGCTTTTGCTTCGTTTCGACTGTTTGCGGTTGCAGCGGGCCGCTCAACCGACAACGCCGCCGAGCAGATCGCGCAACGCTGCGAGCAACACATCGCACTCTGCATCGGTGCCCACCGAAATCCGCAGATGCTGGTCGATGCGCGGCATATTGAAGTGCCGCACAAAAATTTCCCGTTCTCTCAGTCTGGCCGCGAGCGTTGCCGCATCGTGGCCGCTGTGGCGCGCAAATACGAAATTCGCCGACGACGGCACGACGTCGAAGCCCAGCGCCATCAACTCCGCCGACAGGCGTTCGCGACTCGCGATCACCTTTGCGCAGGTGTCGCGGAACCACGCGTCATCTTCGTAGGCGGCGGTCGCTGCGGCCTGTGCGAGACGATCGAGCGGATACGAATTGAAGCTGTCTTTGACGCGCACCAGCGCGTCGATCAAGGCCGGGTTGCCGAACGCGAAGCCGACGCGCATGCCCGCCAGCGATCGCGATTTCGACACCGTGTGCACGACCAGCAGGTTCGGATACCGGTCGATCAACGTGATCGCGGACTGCGCGCCGAAGTCGACGTAAGCCTCGTCGACGATCACCACCGATTCCGTATTGGCCGCCAGCACGCGTTCGACGTCGGCAAGCGGCAACGCGAGCCCGGTCGGCGCATTCGGGTTCGGAAACACGATGCCGCCGTTCGGCACCGCGTAGTCGCTGGTGCGGATCGCGAACGAATCGTCGAGCGGCACCGTGCGGTAGTCGATGTCGTACAGCCGCGCGTAGGTCGGATAGAAGCTGTACGTGATGTCCGGAAACAGGATCGGCTGCTCGTGCTTCAGCAGCGCGAGGAACGCCATCGCGAGCACTTCGTCGGAACCGTTGCCGGCGAATACCTGGTCGGCCTTCAGACCGTGATGCGCGGCCACCGTTTCGCGCAGCTTGCGCGCGACCGGATCCGGATAGCGGCGCAACGCTTCGGCCGAATCGCCGAGTTCGGCGCGGATCGCCGCCAGCACCGCCGGCGACGGTGGATACGGATTCTCGTTGGTGTTCAGCTTCACCGGATGCGCAAGCGCCGGCTGTTCGCCGGGCACGTAGGGCTTCAGACGGTGAACGATGTCGCTCCAATA
>DATLOW010000289.1:0-12579 GCA_035536055.1 Paraburkholderia sp.
TTCGGCCTGAAGCTCGCGAAAGTGCCGAAAAGCGAAATCGACCGCAAAGTGCGCGAGGCCGCGCGCATCCTGCAACTCGAAGCGCTGCTCGAACGGCTGCCACGCGCGCTGTCCGGCGGCCAGCGGCAGCGCGTGGCGATCGGCCGCGCGATCGTGCGCGAGCCGGGTGTGTTTCTGTTCGACGAGCCGCTGTCGAATCTCGATGCGACGCTGCGCGGCCAGACCCGCATCGAAATCGCGAAGCTGCACCGGCAGTTCGCGAAGGCGAGCGTGGTCTACGTGACGCACGACCAGACCGAAGCGATGACGCTCGCCGACCGCATCGTGCTGCTGCACGCGGGCAAAGACACGGAGCGCCACGGCAGCATCGCGCAGGTCGGTGCGCCGCTCGAGCTGTATCACCGGCCGAATAGCCGCTTCGTCGCGGGCTTTATCGGCTCGCCGCGCATGAATTTTCTGCCGGCCACGGTGGCGAGCGCCGATGCGCAGCACGTCAACGTGACGCTCGCGCATAGCGGCGAACGCTTGCGCATTGCCGCGAATGGCAGCGGCTTGCAGCCGGCGCAGCCGCTGAGCTTCGGCGTGCGTCCCGAGCATCTCGAACTGCTCGACGCCGCGCGCGCTGCTTCCGAAGCCGCGCGCGATGCGACGCTAACGCGTCAGGTCGCGCTCGTCGAGCATCTGGGCGAGCACAGCTACGTGCACCTCGATCAGCCCGGCGGTGACACGCTGATTGCGAAAGTACCCGGCGGCGCCGATCTCGCGATCGGTGCGCGCACAACGTTCCGCGCCGACCCCGCCGTGTGCCACCTGTTCACCGAAGACGGTTTCGCCGTGCCCGCGCCCGGCGCGGCAGCCGTCGCACACTACGCATAAAGGACCTGCGATGCGCCTTGGAGTCTGCTATTACCCCGAACACTGGCCGGAGTCGCTGTGGGAAGACGACGCGCGCCGCATGAAGGCGCTCGGCATCGAGCAGGTGCGGATTGCCGAATTCGCGTGGAGCCGCATCGAACCGTCGCCCGGCGCATACGACTGGGGCTGGCTCGATCGTGCGATCGACGTGCTCGGCAACGCGGGCCTGAAAGTGGTAATGTGCACGCCGACCGCGACGCCGCCGAAGTGGCTGATCGACCGCCATCCCGACATCCTGCCGGTCGACGCCGACGGCCGGCCGCGTGGATTCGGTTCGCGCCGTCACTACGATTTCTCGTCGCCGGCGTATTTCGAGGCGTCGCGCGCGATCTGCACGGCGGTGGCCGAGCGCTATGGCAAACATCCGGCGGTGGCGTACTGGCAAACCGATAACGAATACGGCTGCCACAACACGGTGGTCAGCTATTCGCCCGCGGCGCTCGCGCGTTTTCGCGAGTGGCTGAAGGCGCGCTACGGCAGCATCGATGCGCTCAATCGCGCATGGGGCACGGTGTTCTGGAGCATGGAGTACCGCAGCTTTGACGAAATCGAGGTGCCGGTAGGCACCGTCACCGAAGCGCATCCGTCGCACCGGCTCGACTACCAGCGCTTCGCTTCCGATGAGGTGGCGCGCTACAACCGCATGCAGGTCGACATCATCCGCGCGCATTCGCCGGGCCGGCCGGTGGCGCACAACTTCATGCAGCTGTTCACCGAGTTCGATCACTACAAGGTGGCCGCCGATCTCGACGTCGCGACATGGGACAGCTATCCGCTCGGCGCGCTCGAACAGCAGTGGTTCGCGCCTGAGTTGAAGGTCAAATGGCTGCGCAGCGGTCATCCGGATTTCGCGTCGTTCAATCACGACGTCTACCGCGGCATGTCGAAGCTGCCGTTCTGGGTGATGGAGCAGCAGCCAGGACCGGTCAACTGGGCGCAGTGGAATCCAGCGCCGCTGCCGGGCATGGTGCGGCTGTGGAGCTGGGAAGCGTTCGCGCACGGTGCGGGCTGCGTGTCGTACTTCCGATGGCGCCAGGCGCCGTTCGCGCAGGAGCAGATGCACGCGGGCCTCAACACGCCGGACAACCGGCTCGATATCGGCGGCAGCGAAGCAGCGCGCGTGGCCGAAGAAATTCGCGCAGTGCCCGCCGCGGATGCTGAAGCGCCGGTGCGCACCAAGGTCGCACTGGTCTACGACTACGAAGCGAAGTGGCTGTTCGAGATTCATCCGCAGGGCGCGGATTTCCACTATCCGCGGCTCGCGTTCGAGTATTACTCGGCGCTGCGCGCGCTCGGCTTCGACGTCGACGTGATTCCCGCAAGCGCGCCGCTCGACGGTTATCGGCTGGTGGTCGTGCCACCGCTGCCGGTGGTGCCTGAGGATTTCGCGGCGCGTGTGGCCGCCTCGCACGCACATGTGGTGTTCGGGCCGCGCAGCGGTTCGAAAACAGGCGATCTGCAGATTCCCGCCAATCTGCCGCCAGGCCCGCTCGCGGCTTTGCTGCCGGTGCGTGTGTGGCGCGTCGAATCGCTGCGGCCGAACGTGACGGAAAGCGTGCGCGTGGATGCGGCGCTCGAAGGGCAGGCGCGCTGCTGGCGCGATCTGGTCGAAATCGGCGACAGCGTGGTCGACGTGCGTGCGCGCTTTGCCGACGGACATCCCGCCTATCTGCGCCACGGCTCGGTGCATTACTTCGCAAGCGTGTTCGATGCGCAGCTCACCGAACAGCTGTTTGCGCGTATCGCGCAGGAAGCGGGTCTCGCACCGCGCGCGCTCGGCGACAGCATTCGCGTAAGCCGGCGCGGCGCGTTGACCTACGTGTTCAACTACGGCGCACAGGCGCACACGATCGAAGGCGTCGACGCGGCGGCGTTCGTGATCGGCGCGCGCGAGGTGGAACCGCAAGGCGTTGCCGCGTACCGCAGTTGAGCCGCGGCACCGCGCACGCGGACCGCTGCAACGCAATTGGATAGCAGGGCCCAGAACGCAAAATCACAGGAGACGACGTATGACCGTAACAGCACTGAAGGCACGCGGCGCGCGCGCCGCCGCGGCGATCGCGATGGCGGCCGCGGCAACCGCTGCAGCCTTTTCCTTTCCCGCCAGCGCCGCGGCCGACACGCTGACCATCAACATCGCATTCAAGGGCGCCAACCAGCGCGCGGTGTGGCAATCGGTGTTCGACCAGTTCAGGAAGGCGCATCCGAACGTCGACATCAAGGCATCGTTCATCGACGAAGAGGCGTACAAGGTGCAGCTGCCCGGCTGGCTGACCACGGTCGCGCCGGACATCGTGAACTGGCACAACGGCGAGCGCATGGCGTACTACGCGAAGCGCGGGCTGTTCGAAGATCTGTCCGGCGACTGGACCAGGAACGGCTGGAACGACATGTACGCGTCGACCAAAGAGGCGTCGTCGTATCAGGGCAAGCAGTATGCGGCACCGACCGTCTACTACTCGTGGGGCGTGTTCTATCGCAAGGACCTGTTCCAGAAGGTCGGCATTGCGTCCGAGCCGAAAACCTGGGCTGAGCTGCAGGACGCTTGCCGCAAGCTGAAGGCGGCGGGCATCACGCCGTTCGCGGTCGGCGGTCGCGATGCATGGACGCTGGCCGGCTGGTTCGATTATCTGGACCTGCGGCTGAACGGCAACGCATTCCATCAACAGCTGATGGCGGGCGAAGTGCCGTACACCGACCCGCGCGTAAAGAAGGTCTACACGACGTGGAAGCAGCTGATCGACGATCACGACTTTATCGATAACTCGCTTTCGTACGATCTCGACGCCGCGCAGCCGTTCCTGTTCCAGGGCAAGGCCGCGATGATGCTGATGGGCACCTTCATCACCGGCGGCTTTCCGGCCAACGTGAAGCCGAATATGGGCTACTTCCAGTTCCCGATCATCGATGCCAACGTGCCGACCGCCGAAGACGGCCCGGTCGAATCGCTGCACATTCCGTCACGCGCGAAGAACAAGGCCGACGCGCACGCGTTCCTCGCGTTCGTCGAAACGCCTGACATCGGTGCGCAGATCGCCAAGGGACTGGGCTCACTGTCGGCGAACAGCAAGTCGCCGGAACCGGAAGACCCGATCTCGAAGATCGGCTTCCAGATTCTCGCGAACACCAAAGGTGGTATTGCGCAGTTCTACGACCGCGACATGACCAAGGAAATGGCCGACGAAGGGATGAAGGGCATGCAGCAGTTCATCTCCGACCCGGGCAAACTCGATGCGATCCTTGCGCAGCTGGAAGCGACGCGCAAGCGCATCTACAAGAAATGACGCAGCGCGTCTGACTGAGTTCTCCGCTGGAAGGTTGCCCGCGCAAGCGGGCTTTTTTTCGCCGGTCGCCTGTCAGTGTTTTGTCAGTCGGTAGTCAGATTCATCGCTCAGTCGGTCGTGCTGGGCGCGGCCGGCACCTGTTGTACGCCTTGCGCCGGCATCACGTGATCGCGCCGGCCCGCAAGCGGCGCGCCGTAGCCGCCGGCCTGGGCGTTGTTCGGCTGGCCGTTGGCGAGCTGCGCGCGCGGATCGGTCGGGTTCAGTTCGAGCTCGCCGGCCTGACGATTGCCGTGCGTCGGATATTCGCTGCCGAGCGGCGCGTTCGGCATCAGCCTGGTGCTGTTCTGCGGCGCGTGGACGTCGTCCTGCACGGACAGCCCCTGCGCTTGCGCGAGGCCGGCCGCGCCGGCTAACGCGAGCGCGGCGGCGAAATTCAGCGTGACGGTGAGTTTGTGCACGATCTGCTCCTTTACACGTAGAAGGCTTCGGGCATCACGTGGCAGGTGCGCGGCGACATATCCCGAATCATCGAACCGGCGCAGCGCGCGCCGGCATGCTTTTACTAAAGGCGATCGGAACGCACAGTGCAATGCGCGCGCAGCGAATTTGAGCTTTGTTGTGCAAGGTGCGCCGGCATGGTTGCGGGCGCACCTTTTGTCGCGCCAAGCCGCAACGGTAAAACACGCTCGCGCGGTAGCCGATGTCGCGCCAGCGGCAGCAACGCTTACTGGATCTTGCTCAGAACGCGGGGTTCAGCGGGCCTTGTGTCGCGGCGATCAGGCGGCGCTGCGCGACCGGCAGGTCTTGTGCGAAATCGCTCAGCACCGCCTTCGTGGACAGTGCTAACCGACGCTGCAGCGCGGCCTGAACTGTAAGCGCATTGAATGCCAGCTGCTGTCCCGAGCAAGGTGCGCGTCACCGCTCCGGTATAGTTTGCAAGATTCGTCCATTTCATCGGGCCCACGCGGGGCTCGATGCTACTTTCTCTTTCATGAACGCACCGGCATGTCCGCAGGACCCGCGCGCCGAGATCCGCGTATTCGATGCGGTCAAGGCGCTCGCTTTTATCGGCGACCTCAGCATGGGGCAGCCGACCGATCATTCGCTGCGCGCCGCATGGCTCGCCACGCAGCTGGCGCGCGCGGCCGGCGTCGACGATGCGCTGCGTTGCGCCGTGGTCGAGGCATCGCTATTGCGCTGGTCGGGCTGTACCGCGAATGCTTCGGGCTTCGCCGACGTGCTCGGCGACGACATCGGCAGCCGCGCCGCGATGCTCGCCGGCGAGCCGCAATGGGATCAGCCGCTGGCCGCGCAAGGCGGCACGCTCGCCGCATTGACGCCGCTCGCGCAGATTCACTGCGAAGTGTCCAGTGAAGTGGCAAGCATGCTGGGTTTGTCGAGCGCGACGGAGACGGCTTTGCGGCACGTGTTCGAAGCCTGGGACGGCGGCGGCGTGCCGGGCGTGCTGGCCGGCGATGCGGTGCCGCCGGTAGTATTGATGATCGCGGTGGCCTGCGATCTGGAGATCTTCGCGCGCGTGCATGGGCTCGAACGCGCGCAGCAGCTGATTGCGCAGCGCGCCGGGGCGCGCTATCCGCAAGCGCTGGCGGCGCTGGCCGCCGCCCATGCCGAGCAGTGGTTCGATGCACTCGGCCGCCTGTCGGCGGCCGAACTCGACGCCGCGCTCGCGACGCCGAATATGGCCAATGCCACCTCGGCCGAACTGATCGCCGATGTGATCGACCTGAAACTGCCGTGGATGACCGGCTATTCGCGCGCGGTCGCGACGCTGGCCGAGCGCTGCTGCCTGCAGCTCGGCGCCGAGCCGCCCGCGCAGCAGCGCGCGTACCAGGCCGGACTGATTCACGGCATCGGCCGCGCGGCGGTGCCGAATACGCTGTGGAATGCGCGCGGGCAGCTGCCGGCATCGGCGTGGGAGCGGGTGCGGCTGGTGCCTTACTGGACTGCGCGCGCGGGCAAGCAGACCGGCACGCTGGCCGATGCGGCCGAGCTCGCATCGTATGCGTATGAACGCGCCGACGGATCGGGTTATTTTCGCGGCCTTGGGCGCGATGCATTGCCGCTCGAAGCGCGCGTGCTGGCGGCGGCGGTGGCGTGGACCGCATTGCGCGCGGAGCGGCCGTGGCGCGCTGCGTTGCCCGCCGGCGAAGCCGCGCAAACGCTGCGCGACGAAGCCGCGCGCGGGCGCTTCGACGCGCAGGTGGTGGAGGCGCTGCTTGCGTGTGTCGATGCGCCGGACGCGTCGTCCACCGCGCAGCGCGCGGCATCGCGGGCGCGGCCGCTGACGGTGCGCTTGTCTGCGCGCGAGATCGACGTGTTGCGCTCGATCAGCCGCGGCGCCAGCAACAAGGAAGCGGCGCGCGAACTCGAATTGAGCCCGAGCACCGTGCGCACGCATGTCGAAAGCGTGTTTCGCAAGCTCGAATGTTCGACGCGGGCGGCGGCGACGCTGAAGGCGTCGTCGCTGGGGTTGTTGTAGAGCAGGCTGGGGCGCGACGCGGGAAGCGGCGGGGCGCTGCAAGGCTCTGCGGCGCGGCGCGCGGTCGCGGCGGGTTTCTCTGCGGCGCTTATAGCGGCCGTGCCCGCACTCACGCGTCCTTGCCTTTGTGCGTTTCGCCCGCCACCACGCGCACCGCGTGCCGCATCGTGCGCAGAATCTCGTCGCCGAGTTCCGGCCGCGCCTTCATCACCGCACGCGATGCCGAGATCGCGCCGATCATCGCCACCGTCACCGCCAGCGCGCGTTCGCGCCGTTGCGCATCGGACAGGCTCGGGTCGAGTTTTGCGCCGATCAGCTTGGTCATCCGCTCGAAGCCTTCGCCGAAGCGCGCGCTGACCGACACATCCTGGCGCGCGATTTCACTGATCGATGCGGCCATCGCGCAGCCTTCCGCAATATCGTTGCGGCTGCGCTCCGACAGATAGTTGTCCAGCAGTTCGCCAAAGCCCGGATTGCGCCCTTCGCGCGCCGCGGTGAGCCGCTTGTGGCCGCGCTCGAGTCCGAACGACAGCGCTTCGGCCGCGAGCGCTTCTTTCGACGGGAAATGCGCGTATAGCGCGCCGTGCGTCAAACCGGCGGCCTTGCCGATCTCCGCGACGCCGACGCCGTCGATGCCGCGCTCGCGCATCAGCCGCGCGGCCGTTTCGACCAGCTTGGCGCGGTTCAATGCTGCCTGTTCCTTGCTGACTTTCATCGCTCGACTCCCCGCGGCGCATGCAATCGGCACGTGACTGCGCCGACGGCTGCCGCTACGACCTCAATATCATTGCATGCGCAATTATAAAACCGGTCTGCAGCGCCCATCGACTCCGTGATCTCAAAAATACTGTTGCTTGCGGGGCGACCGTTGTCGGCCCGTTTTAGCCCGTGCCGGCACCGTTCGGCGTGGGCGAACAGATTGTTTCAGAAATAGCGCTTGGCCGTATTCATTACGATCGCTATCATTACGTCAAAGATTGCACCCGCAATCATTAATCGCCGCAGCAACGGTGCTGCGGCCTACCGAATCGATCGAAATTGGAGAACATCATGCGTTTTCAGAACAAAACGGCACTGGTTACGGGCGGCAACGGCGGCATCGGCTTCGCGGCGGCCAAGCTGCTGATCGCCGAAGGCGCGCGCGTCGCGATCACCGGCCGCGACGCCAAGAAGCTCGATGAAGCGGTCGCCGCGCTCGGCCCGAACGCGCTCGGCATTCAGGCCGACCTGAACGATCCGGCGGCGCTCGACAACGTGTTCAAGCAGGTAGCCGACGCATTTGGCACGCTCGACGTGGTATTCGCGAACGCCGGCATCAGCGGCCCGACGCCCCTTGGCGGCACCACCGCGGAAGCCTTCGACCTGATCGTGCGCACCAATCTGACGGCCGTGTTTCTGACCGTGCAGGCCGCGCTACCGCTGATGCGCGAAGGCGGCTCGATCGTGCTGAACGGGTCGGTGATGCGTGAGCTGGGCATGCCGGGCTCGGCGGCGTACTCGGCGTCGAAGGCAGCGGTGACCGGTATGGCGCGCGTGTTCGCCGCCGAACTGGTACAGCGTGGCATTCGCGTGAACACGGTGATTCCGGGCGCGACCCGCACGACCATCTGGACCCGCGGCGCCCGCGCAGGCGCGACGCTCGATGCGACCGAAAAGGCGCTGGCCCCGTCGATTCCGATGGCGCGTCTCGCCGATCCGGAAGAAGTGGCGCGCGCCGCGGTGTTCCTCGCTTCGGACGACGCGTCGGGAATGACCGCTACCGAGATGGTGGTCGACGGCGGCTTGCTGGGCGCGCGCAACGGCGCGCCGATGTATCGCGCGGGCAGCTAGGCGCGCGCATGCCGGCGGGCGGTCTGCCGTGACAGCACGGCGCCCGCCGGCAACGGGCCAGGCTCAGGCGAGGCCCACGCACACCGCAGCGACGATCGAGCCGAGCACCAGCACGGCGCCGACCGTGCGCCGCGTATTCAGTTGCGTCCACAACAGTACGCCGGTCAGCGATAGCAGGATGATGCTGCCCGCCAGCGTATCGACCAGCAGCACCCAGCCGACGCTCATACCGACGCCCTTGTGCAGATTGGTCAGCGTGGCGAGCAACGTATTGCCGTTGTGCTTGACGGTGACATAGCCATTGCCGACCCAATAGTCGGCGGAAGTCATCTGCTGCGGCGACGTGAACGACAGCTGCCAATGTTCAGGCTGCATCGCGCTATGGTCGCCCCAGGCCACCGGATGCGCCGGCTCTTTCTGCGTGCGGCCCGGCTTGCCGGTAATCTTCAGATCCTGCTTCAGCCATTCGGCCAGTTCGCGCGGCGATTTCGGCGCGGGCTGCGGCAACTGCACCTGCAGCTCCGACACCTGCGGCGCACCAGTGGACACGCGCAGCGGCCCCGCACGGTGATTCAGAAAAAAGCCGGTGGTGCCGAACAACAGCCCGAGCGCCGCGCCCCATAAGCCGATCCAGCCGTGTATCTTGCGCAGCCAGCGGATGAAACTGAGGCGGCGCGAACGCTTTTGTTGTCCGTACAGGTCGGCGCCTTCCGCAGTCGCAAGACGCGTAACGGGTGCAGCGCCCGAAGCGAGCGTATCGGTGGTATTCAAGGATGGCTCCCGCAAATTGATGGCGTGTTGTTTCGAGCGGCCCGACGGCACGCCGCACCGCACCGCGCGTCGCGAGACTCCGCGCAGCGGGAAGGGCGTGCGTACCGTACTGCCACGATGAGGAGGCCATCAGCGGCGCACGTGCATGATTTGCGCGTGCGGCTCGATGGCCGTCCGGCTGGCTGGCCGCCGTTTGCGCCGAAGGCGGAAACGAGAGCGGTGGGCTGGCTGGCGATCAGATCGGACTCAAATGAGAGTCGCTATCATTTCACGCCAATGTGAATGCCGCAACTTCGCAAGGTATTCGAAGCACTCTGTAATGTTTCGAAGGGTTACGGCGCGGCGTCTGCGGAGAAATCGGCGGGCTAGCGGACTCCGAGCCGATAGACGGTCGTGTGGCGATAGCGTTCGCCCGGCCGCAGCACGACGTCGGCTGCATCGTCCATGTTGATCTGGTTAGGGAACCCGCCGGTTTCCAGGCACAGCGCCGCATGTTTGGACAGCCGCTTGCCGCCGCGCGCCACCACGCCCTGCAGAAAATTGCCCGAATAGAACTGCAGCCCGCGCGCGTCGGTGGCGACCGTCAACTCGCGGCCGCTGACCGGATCGTAAAGCACGGCGACGCGTCGCAGCGTGCCGTTCGCGTGGTTCAGCACATAGCAATGATCGAAGCCGGTCGCACGCGCGAGCTGCGTATGCGGCCAGTCGAGCCGTGCGCCGATCGGCGCTTCGGTGCGGAAATCGAACGCGTTGCCCGATACGCTGGCGTGCCCCAGCGGAATCAACGCGGCGTCGACTTCGAGGAACGCGTCGGCATCGATTTCGATCAGATGGCCGCGAATGTCCGGCACGTCGCTCGCGGAATCGGCCGGCACGCCGGCCAGATTGAAGTACGCGTGATTGGTCAGATTGACCGGCGTCGGCGCATCGGTCATCGCGTCGTAGTCGATCGTCAGCGCGCCGTCGTCGTCGAGCGCATAGCGCACCGTCACCGCCAGTGTGCCCGGAAAGCCCGCATCGCCTTCCGGCGATTCGTGCGAGAACACCAGCGCGCCGTCCACTTCGCGCACGTCCCACAGCGCGCGGTGAAAACCGCTCGCGCCGCCGTGCAGCAGGTTGTCGCCTTCGTTGCGATCGAGCTGATATGTGACGCCGTCAAGGGCGAAACGCGCCTGCGCGATACGGTTCGCCCAGCGGCCGATGGTGCCGCCGAAAAACGACGTGCTGGCCAGATACTCGGCGGGCGTGTCGTGGCCGAGCACGATATCGGCGATGCGTCCGGCGCGATCGGCCGCATGCCACGACACCAGCGTCGCGCCGAGATCGCTCAGCGTGACCCGCATGCCGTGCACGTTGCGCAGCGTGAAGAGACGGACGGCGTCGCCGCCGGGCAGCGTGCCCCAGCGATCGACGGTGATGCGTGCCTGAGCGGGCCGCTCGGTGCTGCGCGTGTCTGCAAGATTCATGGGTGAAGGATCGTAGTCGGGGCGTCAGCCGGTTGCGTTGCCTGCGCGGCTTGCAGGCGCTCATGATACTCGCGGGGCGTACAGCCGAGTTCGCGGCGGAACACCGCGTACATGTACTGCAGCGACGTGAAGCCGCAGCGGATCGCGACTTCGCTGCTCGACACATCCGGTTGCGCGAGCAACTGTTTCGCGACCTCCAGCTTGTGATTCAGAATCTCCTGATGCACGGTGCAGCCGAGCTCGCGGCGGAAGTGTTCTTCGAGCGACGAGCGCGACACGCCGACATAATCGGCCACCTGTTCGGTCTTGATGCCCTGGCAGCCGTATTGACGGATGTAATGGCGCGCGCGCATCACATACGGGCTCGACAGCGGTTGATGGCGCGTCGATTCGAGCACGTTGATGCCGACCGGCGGCACCAGAATGCGCCGCCCGGCGAAGCGCGCGCCGCCCAGCATCTGGTGCAGCAGGTGCGCGGCGGTGCGGCCCATTTCCTCGGTGCCCTGGATCACCGACGAAATCGGAATGCGCGTCAGCGACCGCGTCAGCGGATCGTTGTCGATACCGATGATCGCCACTTCTTCCGGCACCGCGATGCCGGAAATCAGGCACACCTGCAGCAGTTGCCGCGCGCGCGCATCGGTGACGGCGATTACGCCAACCGGCTTGGGCAGACCTTGCAGCCATTCGGCGAGCTGCGCGCTCGCCTGGTTCCAGACCGGCGCGCTGGTGGGCAGCCCGCGGTGCACGTCGCCTTCGATGCCGTCGGCGGCCACCAGCGCATTGAACGCGCGTTCGCGCTCCTGCGCCCAGCGGTTGGTCGGCGATTCAGGCAGGCTGTACAGCGCGAAGCGCTGCAGGCCGGCGCCGATCAGATGCGCATACGCGAGCGACACCAGCTTGTGATTGTCGGTCGCAATGTACGGCAGATTGGCCGGGTAGTTCGCATCGTCTTCATACGACGAGCCGACCGCCACCACCGGCAGCGGGCAATCGGACAGCGCCGCGCATACCGCGGGATCGTCGAAGTCGGCAATGATGCCGTCGCCTTCGAAGCGCTCGATGCCGTCGAGGCGCGCGCGAAAGTCTTCCTCCAGAAACAGGTCCCACGCCACGCGCGTGGACAGCAGGTATTTGCCGATGCCGGTAATGATCTCGCGGTCGTAGACCTTGTTCGCGTTGAACAGCAACGCGATCCGATGCGAACGTTGAGCGGTGTGCTGGCGTGTCATCGCTGCTCCGTGCGGTGCTGCGCAGCATGCACGCAGCCCCGCCGTCTCCTGATGCAGGCCCGCGCCGTGCACGGCGTGGCCTCGTTATTAAGTGTGCTGCTTATTCTAGGCGCTGCCGCGCCGCGGCCGCCAGCCGTATTTGCCCGGCGGCAAGAATCGCTAAGCGCGCTGGCGGATTTCGCAATTGCCGCGGCGAACGCCAGGCTGGCACGATGGCGTCAACCGTGCGATCGACGAACGATGCGCACGCAACATATCAACAAGGAGACGCGCGTGTCCTATTTCGACCATCTGCCCACCGTGCGCTATGAAGGCCCGCACACGGACAATCCGTTTGCGTATCGCCACTACGATCGCGACAAGCTCGTGCTCGGCAAGCGGATGGAAGATCATTTGCGGCTGGCGGTCTGCTATTGGCATACGTTCGGCTGGGCCGGTACCGACATGTTCGGCCCGGGTACCTTCGAGCGGCCGTGGCACGGCGCCGGCGATGCGCTGAAACGCGCACACGCGAAGGCGGATTTCGCGTTCGAACTGTTCGCGAAGCTCGGCACGCCGTTCTACACGTTTCACGATACCGA
>DATLOW010000290.1:0-7301 GCA_035536055.1 Paraburkholderia sp.
AAAAACGAATGGTGAATATTGATCGCTCGCCCCGCGAGCCGATCGCACAGTTGCGGCGAAAGAATCTGCATATACCGCGCGAGCACGACCAGATCGGCCTGATGCTCGTCGATCACTTCCAGCACGCGCGCCTCTTGTGCAGCCTTCGCATCGGCCTTCGACGAAGTGAGCGGAAAGTGATGAAACGGAATGTCGTAGCTCGCGGCGAGCTGATAAAAATCCTTGTGATTCGAAATGATCGCCGGGATCTCGATGCTCAGCTGCCCGGTGCGATAACGGAACAACAGGTCGTTCAGGCAATGTCCGATCTTCGACACCATGATCACCACGCGCGGCTTCACCGTCGCGTCATGCAGCTCCCACTGCATGCCGAACTGCGCGGCCAGCGCGCCGAACTGGCTGCGCAGCGCGTCGAGCCCTGGGTCGCCGCCCACCTGCTGGAAGTGCACGCGCATGAAAAACTCGCCGGTGTGGCTGTCGCCGAATTGCGCGGAGTCGAGAATATTGCTGCCGCGCTCGAACAGAAAGCCCGAGACCGCGTGGACAATGCCGGGCCGATCGGCGCACGACAGTTTGAGGATGAAGCTGTGATCGGTCGACATGACCTCGGTGACTCCCTTCTGCAAATCGGTATTCGTTCAGGTTGGCGCGGATGCTTCGGGTATCTGCGGCGGCTGGAACAGCGCGTCGATGCCGACGCATACGTCTTCGTCGATCCAGCGCCGGCGCAGCAGGCAATCGAGCGTGGCGAGACTCGCATCGACCGTCATCGCGCCTTCTTCGATCCAGCGCGCCACTTCGTCGATGCGCGCAAGACGATGCTCGCCGACTTCGCCATCCTGATTATGCGGCGCGAAGTCTCCGGGCAGCGCCAGATCGTAGATGAAGATCTGCTCGGCCTGCGTGCCCTCCGGCAGCGACTGCAGCACATGGACCGCACGGCCCGCAAGCGCCTGTGCCGCGATCTGTTCCGGAATGCCCGCTTCTTCCCAGCACTCTTTGACGATCGTCGTTTCGATGCTGAAACCCCAGCCGATGCCACCGGCCACCACGTTATCCAACATGCCCGGATCGGTTGCCTTGGTGTCGCTGCGGCGTGCGATCCACAACTGCGGCGCGCCAGCCGCATATTCTACGATGCCGTTCAGGTGCACCGCGTAGGTCATCGTGCCGAAGAAGCGCGACGCCGCGCGTTCGATATACGCGAGCGGCGGCGCATCGAACGCATTGCGGATCGCGTAGGTTTCGTTGCGCCAGCCGGGAATGCGGCCATCGGCGGCGAGCGCGCCGATCACGACTGCGAGTGCGGCGCTGCGTTCGTCGACCGTCGCAAAGCGCGGCGACATCGTCACCCGCTGCCCAGCGATTTCGAACACATCGGGCCAACGCGCGAGCAGCGGCACGTCGGTCGAACGGATCCAGCCGACCTGCTGGGCGTCGATCCAGAAAGAATGATGCGCGCGCGCATCGAAGCGGCGCGCGTCGGCAATGCAAGGCAAAGTCATCAAAGCTCCGGCAACCGGCAAAACGTGAATGGAACGCGGCTCAATCGCGCAACGCGACGCGGATGCCGATCGCGATAAAGGTCGCACCGGCGATGCGGTCGAGCCACACGCCGACGCGCGGACGGCGTCGCAGCCAGCCGCCGATCATGCCCGCGCACACACCGAACAGCGAGAACACCGCGACGGTCTGCAGCATGAACAGCCCGCCCAGTTCGAGCATCTGCACCGTGACGCTCTGCACGCCGTGCGGATCGACGAACTGCGGCAGAAACACGATAAAGAACAGCGTGACCTTCGGGTTCAGCATGTTGCCGATCACGCTTTGCCGGAAGATCGCGGCAAGCGGTTGCGGCGCGCGCTCGTGCGCGGTGGCGAGGCCTTTGGTGCGCAATGCCTTGATGCCGATCCAGATCAGGTACGCGGCGCCGGCCAGCTTGATCGCCTCGAACGCGACCGGCGACGAACGCAGCACCGCGGCCACGCCGAACGCGGCCAGCGTGGTGTGGAACGTGATGCCCGCGGCAAAACCGAGCGCGGCGACCAGACCGGCGGCGCGGCCCTGCGAAATGCCGCGCGCAAGCACTTGCAGGTTGTCGGGACCGGGCGCGCAGGTAATGGCGATCGACGTGGCGAGAAACAGCAGGAAATTGGGCATCGCACGAACCTCTTTTATGGGTGCCGGCAGATTGTCAGCCGGCGCAGACTCGACCGGGTCGCTCGACCCGATGATGAACCTCAATGGCCACTAAACGAGGTCACCGTGTACAACTGCAAGCCGGCTGCTCGCAGCAGCGCCGACCCGCCGAGATCCGGCAGATCGATGATCGCCGCGCCCTCCACTACTTCGGCGCCGAGCCGCTCGAGCAGCTTCTTGCCGGCCATCATCGTGCCGCCGGTGGCGATCAGGTCGTCGACGATCACAACGCGGTCGCCCGGCTGGCAGGCGTCTTCGTGAATTTCCGCAGTCGCCGTGCCGTACTCCAGTTCGTACGACTCCGACACGCGCTTGTACGGCAGCTTGCCGCTCTTGCGGATCGGGATAAAGCCGAGGTTCAACTCGTACGCGAGAATGGGCCCGATGATGAAACCGCGCGCATCGAGGCCGGCGACGTAATCGAGCTTCGCATCGATATAGCGCTGCACGAACAGGTCGATCAACACACGCAGCGTTTTCGGATGCTGCAGCAGCGGCGTGATGTCGCGAAACTGGACGCCGGGTTGCGGCCAATCGGGCACCGTACGGACCTGGCTTCGGACGAACTCCGCCGCATCGAGCGGCGCGTTCGCGGGGGCGTTGGACATGATGTCTCCACAGGGATCGCTGTCGATCCGGATCAAACTCGAGAGGTATTTCAACGCAGTGCCGGCGTTTCTCGCGGCGCCGGTACTGCTGCAGGAATTGAGTAGCCGCCGGTGCGGCCGGGTAAATGGGTGGTCAAACTGGGCATTCAAACTGGGCGTTCAAACCGCCGCCGCCCCCGCCCGCCGATGCTTCGAAAGACGCTCCTCCGCTTCGGCAAGCGCTTCCGGCAGCCCGCGCAGCACCACGATGTCGCTTGCGCGCAGCTTGGTATCCGGGTCCGGTTCGACGCCGCGAATGCCGTGCCGGCGAATCGCCGTCACTTCCAGACCCAGCTCGTACAGGCCCAGTTCGGCAAGCGTGCGACCCACTGCGTCGGCCTTTTCGTCGACCGGCACCGATTGTAGCCGCACCTGTTCGTGACCGTCGTCGTCATCGACGTCGTCCGCGCCGTGGAAGTAGCCGCGCAGCAGGCTGTAGCGCTCGTCGCGCAGTTCTTCGACCCGCCGCACCACGCGCCGCATCGGCACGCCCATCACCACCAGCGTATGCGATGCCAGCATCAGGCTGCCTTCGACGATCTCCGGAATCACTTCGGTTGCGCCGGCGGCGAGCAGCTTGTCGAGGTCGCTGTCGTCGACGGTGCGCACGATCACCGGCAGCGTCGGTTCGAGTTCGTGGATGTTGTGCAGCACGCGCAGTGCCGACGGCGTGTTCGCGTAGGTGATCGCCACCGTGCGGGCGCGATGGATACCGGCAGCGAGCAGCGATTCGCGCCGGCCGGCATCGCCGAACACCACCTGCTCGCCGGCCGCCGCGGCAGCGGCCACGCGGTCCGGGTCGAGGTCGAGCGCAACGTACGACAGGCCTTCGTGCTCCAGCATCCGCGCGAGGTTCTGCCCCGCCCGGCCGTAGCCGCAGATGATCACGTGGCCGCTTTGTTTCAGGCTTTGCGTGGCGATGCGCGTCATCTGCAACGACTGCTGCATCCATTCAGTGGAAGACAGCCGCAGCACGATGCGGTCGGCGTTCTGGATCAGGAACGGCGCGGCCAGCATCGACAGCAGCATGCCGGCGAGGATCGCCTGCAGCAGCGTCGCGTCGACCAGATGCTTGTCGAGAATCAAGTTCAGCAACACGAAGCCGAACTCGCCAGCTTGCGCAAGGCCGATACCGGTGCGCATCGCCACGCCCGGCGTGGCGCCGAACAGCCGCGCGAGCGCCACCACCATCAACGCCTTCAGCAGCATCGGCCCGATCAGGAAGCCGAGCACGATAAACGGGTGATGCCAGATCACCAGCGGATCGAGCAGCATGCCGGTGGTCACGAAGAACAGACCGAGCAGCACGTCGCGGAACGGCTTGATGTCTTCTTCCACCTGATGCCGGTACGGCGTCTCGGCGATCAGCATGCCGGCGATAAACGCACCGAGCGCGAGCGACAGCCCGAACTTGTCGGTGATGAACGCCGCGCCCAGCGTCACCAGCAGCAGGTTCAGCACGAACAGCTCCTGCGAACGGCGCCGCGCGACCACGTTGAACCAGCGCGTCATGAAGCGCTGGCCGATCACCAGCAGCAGCGCCAGCGCGATCACGATCTTCACGAACGCGAGGCCGAGCGCTGCCATCAGGTCGTGCGTATCGCCGCCGAGCGCGGCGATCACGATCAGCAGCGGCACCACCGCGAGATCCTGGAACAGCAGCACGCCGAAGATGTTGCGGCCGTGCTCGGTCTCGATTTCGAGCCGCTCCGCCAGCATCTTGCTGACGATCGCCGTCGACGACATCGCCAGCGCGCCGCCCAGCGCAATGCAGCCCTGCCACGACATATGCACCCAGTGCTGCAGCGCGAAGCCGAGAATCAGCGCCGCCGCAATCGTGCCGAGCACCTGCAGCAGCCCGAGCCCGAACACCAGCCGGCGCATCGCGCGCAGCTTCGCCAGCGAGAATTCGAGGCCGATCGAAAACATCAGGAACACCACGCCGAATTCCGCGAGATGCTGGGCGCCCTGCGAATCCGGCACAATGCCGAACGCGTGCGGACCGACCATGATGCCGACCGTCAGGTAGCCGAGCATCGGCGGCAGGTTCAGATAACGGAACACGACGACGCCCACCACTGAAGCCAGCAGCAGGAACAGCGTCATTTCGAGCGGGGAGATCATCGGCAAAAGCGCATCGGAAAGGGTCCTGGTTCGTCGGGGGCCGCGGTGCGCAAAGACCCGCGCAAGCACGGCCGGAGGCGGGCCCAGAGGCCCGGGCCGAAGGCCCATCAACGCTGGCGGACGGCCGGCTCCGGACACCAGCAGTCCGGCGCGGCGAACATACGCCTTTGTTATACTCCGCGCATGATAGCGAAAATCAATGGCGACCGGGCACTAGCCTTGGCTCGCAACGTGCTCGACATCGAAGCGGACGCTGTGCGCGCGCTTCGCGATCAGCTCGACGACGGCTTCGTCGAAGCGATCGACTTCATTCTCGGCTGCCGCGGACGTGTGGTGGTTTCCGGCATCGGCAAGTCCGGCCATATTGCGCGCAAGCTTGCGGCGACCTTCGCCAGCACCGGCACGCCCGCGTTCTTCGTCCATCCGGCGGAGGCGAGCCACGGCGACCTCGGCATGATCACCGCCGACGACGTGTTTATCGCCTTGTCCAATTCCGGCGAATCGGAAGAACTGCTGGCGATCCTGCCGCTGATCAAACGCCTCGGCGCGAAGCTGATCGCGATGACCGGCAACCCGGCGTCGGGCCTTGCGAAAATCGCCGACGTGCATCTGAATGCCGGCGTATCGAAAGAAGCCTGCCCAATGAATCTGGCGCCTACCGCCAGCACCACCGCGGCGCTGGCGCTCGGCGATGCGCTGGCGGTGGCGGTGCTCGAAGAGCGCGGCTTCGGTCCCGACGACTTCGCGCGCTCGCATCCGGGCGGCTCGCTCGGCCGGCGCCTGCTCACTTATGTGCACGACGTGATGCGCACCGGCGACCAGCTGCCGAAGGTCACGCCTAACGAAACGGTGCGCGACGCGCTGTTCCAGCTGACCGCCAAACGCATGGGCATGACCGCGATCGTCGACGAAGAAGAACGCGTCAAAGGCATTTTCACCGACGGCGACCTGCGCCGCGTGCTCGAGCGCAGCGGCGACTTCCGCGAGTTGTCGATCGGCGCGGTGATGACGCCGAACCCACGCACGATCGGTCCAGACCGGCTCGCCGTCGAAGCCGTGGAACTGATGGAGCGCTATCGCATCAATCAGATGCTCGTCGTCGATGAAGCTGGCAAGCTGATCGGCGCACTCAACATGCACGACCTGTTTTCGAAGAAGGTGATCTGATGGCCGCCACCCTTACCGCTACCGAACGCGCAGCCCGCGTGAAGCTGATGATTTTCGACGTCGACGGCGTACTGACCGACGGCGGCCTGATGTTCACCGCCGACGGCGACACGATGAAGTCGTTCAATTCGATGGACGGCCACGGCGCCAAGCTGCTGCGCGAAGCCGGCATCGAAACGGCGATCATCACCGGCCGCCAGTCGGGCATCGTGCCGGCGCGCGCGAAAGACCTGCACATCACGCACATCTATCAAGGCATCGGCGACAAGCGCGTCGCATTCGCCGAGCTGTTGAAGGCAACCGGCCGAACACCGGAAGAATGCGGCTATATGGGCGACGACTGGCCCGATCTCGCGGTGATGCTGAAAGTAGGCTTTGCGGCAGCGCCGGCCAATTCGCATCCGGAAGTGATCGCGCGCGCGCATTGGGTTAGCGAAGCACGCGGCGGCCATGGCGCGGTGCGCGAAGTGTGCGACACGCTGCTGCGCGCGCAGAACCGCTACGACGATCTGCTGCGCGAAGCCTGCGGGATCTAAGCGGATGAACCGGTTTCGCTGGACTTCGCTGCTGCCGCTCGTCGCGATGGCGATTCTCGCGGGTGTCACGTACTGGTTGCTGCAGGCCACGCGGCCGCGCGAAAACGAGGACGTGGTGCGCCCGAAGACGCACACGCCCGATTACTTCGCCGACAACTTCTCGGTGTCCGAGCTCGACCAGTCGGGCTCGACACAATACCGGCTGACCGCCGAAAAGCTGATCCACTACGAAGACACCGAAAGCAGCGACCTGACCAAACCCGCGATCCGCGCGTTCCAGCCGGGCAAGCCGATCGTCACGGCCACCGGCGACTGGGGCACGGTGAACGGCGACGCGTCGATCGTCGACCTGTACGAGCACGCCCGCATCATCCGCGCGGCCGGCGACGGCGATCCGCAGATGCAGGCGGATTCGCAGCATTTTAGGGTGCTGGTCAACGACGATGTGATCGAGACCGAAAAGCCGGTTAAACTTCAGCGCGGCCTCTCGGTGATGACGGCCGACGGCATGAATTACAACAACGTGACCCGGGTCATGCAATTGTTCGGCACGGTGCGCGGCTCGATTGCCGCCAAAGACCTGTCCGGCGGTTCAAGCCAATAACCCGGGTGTTTCATTCCAGGCGTG
>DATLOW010000291.1:0-10393 GCA_035536055.1 Paraburkholderia sp.
GGCAATCCAGCACGCCTCGCGCTGCGGGTCGTGGCTTTGCACGAAATCGGCCACCATGCGCGCCAGCATTCCTTCGAAGGTGTGATCCCAACCGTGCCGCCGCGCGAACAGCTGCGCCTGCCGCTGCACGAGCCAGCCGTAATCGCCCGGCTGCGGCGCGCGCAGCGTGACCGGCATCGGGTGTGTGGCACGTTCGAGCATCCGTTCGATCAGCTTCATCGCGGCGATCAGCTGCTCCTGCGAACCGCTTTCCAGCTGCTCCAGCACGGCCGACACTTCCTGCAGCGCAGCCGCGTCGAGCGGGTCGTACAGCGCATGGCCCGCCGCGGTGAGCGTCAGCAGCGACTGCCGCGCGTCGGCTTCCGACGGCCGGCGGATCAGCAGGTCGCGGCGCTCGAACCTGGTCAGCAGTCGGCTCAGATAGCCGCTGTCCAGACCGAGACTGCGCGACAGTTCAGCGGCTGTCTGCATGCGGCCGCGTGCCAGTTCGCGCAGCACGCGCGCTTCCGTCAGCGAAATCTGGTTCTTGTGCAGATGCTCGTGCAGCGCGCCAAGGTGTTTCGTGTAGAAGCGGTTGAACTGACGCACAGTTTCCGCGCGTTGCTGTACTGCGGGATCGATCACGGGAGGCTCAACGAGTTTTTGCCATGCGGCACTATATTCCATCGCCAGCCGAAAAAGACCCTGCGCATATGGGCAGTATCCGAAACCCGAGATTAAACCTCCACTGCGCGGTGGTCTGATGAAATATTTTTCCTCTGAGAAATCGTTTGCTGGTATCAGAATTGGTCTCGTCTACGGGAATGTCCTGGGCTCCGCGCGGCCCTCGACGAAGCCCTCCTTGAGCGCCGCCAGCCTTGACTGGTAAGCCTCAGCAGCACGCGGACCGGTTCGATACCAGTTCGTTGACTGGTATTATGGTGGTTATATAATGGGCTCCAGTTTTCGATGCCCCTTTCCACCGTTCATCCCGTCCTCCCATGGAAACTCGCTGGTCCGCTCTGATGCCCGACGCGCGGAACCTGACTCCGCTCTATCTGCAACTCGCGCGCAATCTGGCCACCGCGATCCACTGCGGTGTGTGGTCGGCGGGTGAAGCGCTGCCGTCCGAGCGCACCTTGTCGGATGCGATCGGCGTGTCGCGCGTCACGGCACGCAAGGCGATCACGCTGCTCGTCGAGCAAGGGTTGATTCGCCGTGCGCCGGGGGCGCGCAGCTTCATCACGCCGCGTGTCGAAGATCCGCTGTCGCGTCTCACCGGCTTCACGAAAAAGATGGAGCAGCGCGGCTTTCGTCCGGATTCGGTATGGCTGGAACGCGAGGTGCGGATCGCCAATCGCGACGAGGTCGTGCATCTGGGCCTGTCGCCGGGCGCGGCCGTCGCGAGCCTGCGGCGCTTGCGGCGCGCGGACGGCATCGTGATGGCGGTCGAGCATTCGTCGCTGCCCACCTCGATCGTGCCGGACCCACAAGCGATCAACGGTTCGCTGTACCGCTATCTCGAGCAGCACGGCGCGGCTGTGGTGCGCGCGCTGCAGCATTTCCGCGCGGTCAACGCATCGAGCGAGATCGCCGGACTGATGGACGTCGAACCGCGCACCGCCCTGTTGCTGATCACGCGCGTCGGCTACAGCGCCGACCAGCGCGCGATCGAATTGACCGACACCTACTGTCGCGACGACTACTACGACTTCGTCGCCGAGTTGCGCCTGTAAGCCCTTAAATCTGCCGCCGCCGCGGAACATCGAGCGGCGACCTCAGTCACGCATTGCATCAAGCTTCCAGAGAGACTCATGCTGACCGGAAACATACTCACCACCGACGGGTGGATCTACGGCACGCTCGAATTCGAGAACGGCCGCATCACCGAACTGACCGGCCACGTGGCCGATCCGGCGTCGAACGACGCGCCGTACATCCTGCCCGGCTTTATCGATCTGCACGTGCACGGCGGCGGCGGCGCCGACGTGATGGAAGCGGGCCATGCGATCGAGACCATCGCGCGCACTCACGCGCGGCACGGTACGACCAGCCTGCTCGCCACCACCATGACCGCGCCGCGCGACGAGCTGATGAACGTCGTCGCGGGTCTCGGCGACGCGGCGCGCAACCGCACGCCAGGCGGCTCGCGCGTGCTTGGCGTGCATCTCGAAGGGCCGTACATCAATCCGGGCAAGCTCGGTGCGCAGCCGGACGCAGCGGTTTCCGCCGTGCTCGACGAGGTGTTGCGCTACCTCGAGCTCGGCCCGATCCGTGTGGTGACGATCGCGCCGGAAATCGCCGGGCACATGGACATCATTTCGGAAATCGCGGCACGCGGCGTACGCGTCCAGCTTGGCCACTCGCTGGGCACCTACGACGACGCGGTCGCCGCGATGAAACACGGGGCGCGCAGTTTCACGCATCTGTTCAACGCGATGTCGCCGCTGCATCACCGCAATCCCGGCATGGTCGGCGCGGCGCTTGCGCACGCTGAATACGCGGAAATCATTCCCGACCTGCTGCATGTGCATCCCGGCGCGATCCGTGCCGCGATGCGCGCGATTCCGCGACTGTACGTGGTGACCGACAGCACGTCGGCCACCGGCATGCCGGACGGCGAATACCGCCTCGGCAGCCAGCACGTGACGAAGTGTCTGGGCGGCGTGCGGCTGGCCGACGGCACGCTCGCCGGCAGCACGCTGACGATGGATCAGGCGCTGCGCAACCTGTGTTCGCTCGGCCTGCCGATGGCCGATGTTTCAAACCGTCTGTCGCGTCATGCCGCCGATTACCTCGGCATCGAAGACCGCGGCCGCATCGCGCGTGGCGCGTGGGCCGACATCGTGGTGTTCGACCGGGAGCTGGCGCTCGCCGCGACATACGTCGAAGGAGAATCGATTGTCGAATATGCTTAAAGAGGCGCTCGCGTCCGCTGAAACGGTCGCGGCGCAACTCGCCGATCCATCGCGCGTGAGCGCGCTCGCCGCGCGGCTCGCGGCACGGCCGCGCGACGTCGCGCTGACCGTCGCACGCGGCAGCTCGGATCATGCGGCGAGCTACTTCGCGAGTCTGACGATGAGCCGCCTCGGCGTGCCGGTTGCGTCGCTGCCGATGTCGGTCGCGACGCTGCAGCAGGCGCCGCTGCGCGTGCGCGATCAGCTTGCGCTGGCGTTCTCGCAATCGGGCAAGAGCCCGGATCTGGTCGGCACGATGGCTGCGTTGCGCGATGCGGGCGCGCTGACGGTGGCCGCCGTGAATGCGCCGCAGTCGCCGCTCGCCGACGTGTGCGACGCGCACCTGCCGCTCGCCGCGGGCCCGGAACTGAGCGTCGCGGCTACCAAAAGCTACATCGCGATGCTGTCGATTTCCGCGCAGCTAGTCGCGCACTGGCAGCGCGACCAGACCTTGCTCGACGCGCTGCGCACGTTGCCCGACGCGCTCGAGCGCGCGGGCCAACTGGACTGGTCGCCGGCGCTCGAGGAGCTGCGCAACGTCGACCGGATGATCGTGATCGGTCGCGGCCTCGGTCTGGCGATCGCCCAGGAAGCCGCACTGAAGCTGAAGGAAACCTCCGGTATCCAGGCCGAGGCGTTCTCGAGCGCCGAAGTGCGGCATGGTCCGATGGAGCTGATCGATCGCGACTATCCGCTGCTGGTGTTCGCGTTGCCCGGGCCCGAACAGGCCGGCCTGCTGCAACTCGCGCGCGACATGCGCGCCCGCGGCGCACGCGTGCTGCTGGCGGCGCCGGATGGCGTCGAACACGCGTCGCTGCCGCTCGCGTCGAGCGCCAACGCAGCGCTCGATCCGATCGCCGCGATCCTTTCGTTCTATGTGATGGCTGCCGGCCTCGCCGCCGCCCGCGGACGCAATCCCGATGCGCCGCGCCATCTGCATAAGGTCACCGAAACTCACTGAATGAGCGTTGAGATGAGACGTGTCGAGGAGGCTGTTTTGACAAACCCTGCGGCCAATCATGCTGTAAAGCATGCTGAAAATTCCCCTGAAGGTCATATCCGGCTGTTCGCACCGCTGACCGGGCCGGTTGTGATGCTCGCCGACGTGCCCGATCCGGTGTTCTCCGGCGGCATGTTCGGCGACGGCATCGGCGTCGATCCGCTCGAAGGCAAGCTGGTCGCGCCATGCGATGGCGTGGTCGCGCATCTGGCACGCACCGGTCATGCGCTGACGCTGGTGACCGCCGAAGGCGCGCAAGTGCTGCTGCACATCGGTATCGATACGGTCGAGCTCGACGGCAGGGGCTTTGCGCCGATGGTCGAGCAGGGTGCCCAGGTGCGCGCCGGCGACGTGCTGATCGAATTCGATCAGGACATCGTCGCGTGCACGGCGCCGAGCCTCGTATCGGTGGTGGCGATCGCCAATTCGGATGCGTTCGAGATCGTCGAGCGCGCCGGTGCTTGCGGCCTCAAAGCCGGCGAAACGCCGCTGCTGGTGCTGCGCGCACGCGACGGTGCGCTCGTCGAAGCGGCGCGCGAAGCGAGTGTGGTGGTCGAGGAAGCGCGTCAGCAGGTGACGCTGACGCACGCCGGCGGCCTGCATGCGCGGCCGGCGGCGCGCGTGCGCGAAGCGGTGCGCGGTCTCGAGGCGCGCGTCGAAGTGCGCTTCAACGGCAAGAAGGCGCCGGTCGAAAGCGTGGTTGGCATGCTGGGGCTCGGGGCGGGACAGGGCGCGAGCGTCGAGATTGTCGGTGTCGGTGCGCAGGCTGCCGAGGCCGTGGCGGCGGTTGCGCACGAATTGCAGCGCGACGCGCACGGCGAAACCGACGAGAAGCCGGCGCGGCAGATTGAGGCTGCCGCTGCATCCGCAGCCACCGCTGCGGCGCGCGCCGCAAGCGCCGCCACGGTGGCTGCAGCGGCCGCGCCCGTCCCGAACACGCTGACAGGCGTGTGCGCGGCGCCCGGCATCGCGGTCGGCAAGCTGGTGCACTGGGACGATGCGGAGCCGGTGCCGCCGGAGGCCGCTCAGGGCACGCTTGCGCAGGAAAGCCGCCGGCTCGATCAGGCGATCGCGGCTGTCGATGCGGAACTGAACACGACGGTGCGTGACGCGTCGCAACGTGGCGCGGTGGGGGCGGCGGGCATCTTCGCGGTGCATCGCGTGCTGCTCGAAGACCCGACGCTGGTCGACAACGCGCGCGACCTGATCAGCCTCGGCAAGAGCGCTGGCTTCGCATGGCGCGAAGCGATCCGTGCGCAGATCGCGGTGCTCGCCAACCTCGACGATGCGTTGCTGGCCGAGCGCGCGGCCGATCTGCGCGACATTGGCAAACGCGTGCTGCGCGCGCTTGGTTATGCCAACGCCGCGACGCGCGAGCTGCCCGCCGAGGCGGTGCTGGCCGCTGAAGACTTCACGCCGTCCGACCTGTCGTCGCTCGACCGCACGCGCGTCACCGCGCTCGTGATGGCGCGCGGCGGCGCGACTTCGCATGCGGCGATCATCGCGCGGCAGCTCGGGATTCCGGCGCTTGTCGCAGTCGGCGACGCGCTGCGCCGGATCGCCGAGCACACTGAAGTCGTGGTCGATGCCAGCAACGGCCGGCTCGAATACGCACCGGGCGCGCGCGACGTCGAACGTGCGCGCAGCGAGCGCGAGCGTCTTGCCGGCGTGCGCGAAACCAACCGCCGCACGTCGCATCAGGCGGCGGCGACCGCCGATGGCCGCGCAATCGAAGTCGCGGCCAACATCGCCACGCTCGACGACGCAAAGACCGCGGTCGACAACGGCGCCGATGCGATCGGCCTGCTGCGCACCGAACTGCTGTTCATCCATCGCGCAGCGGCGCCAAGCGTCGACGAGCATCGGCGCAGCTATCAGGCGATCGTCGAAGCGCTGGGTGGCCGCAGCGCGATTATCCGTACGCTCGACGTCGGCGCGGACAAGGAAGTCGACTATCTGACGCTGCCGCCCGAACCGAATCCGGCACTCGGCCTGCGCGGCATCCGTCTCGCGCAGGTGCGTCCCGATCTGCTCGAAGACCAGCTGCGCGGCCTGCTGGCGGTGCAGCCGGCCGGTGCCGTGCGGATTCTGCTGCCGATGGTGACCGATGCCGGCGAACTGGTGCGTCTGCGCGCGCAGATCGCGGAACTCGCGCGCGCGATGGGTCGCACCGCGCCGGTCGAAGTGGGCGTGATGATCGAGGTGCCGTCGGCCGCCTTGCTCGCCGATCAACTGGCCAAGCATGCGGACTTCCTGTCGATCGGCACCAACGACCTGACCCAGTACACGCTCGCGATGGACCGCTGCCAGCCCGACCTCGCCGCGCAGGCGGACGGTCTGCATCCGGCGGTACTGCGCCTGATCGACATCGCGGTGCAGGGCGCGCAGAAGCACGGCAAGTGGGTCGGCGTATGCGGTGCGCTCGCCGGCGATCCGCTCGCTGTGCCGCTGCTGGTTGGGCTCGGCGTGACGGAGCTGTCGGTGGACCCGGTGTCGGTGCCGGCCATCAAGGCGCGCGTGCGCAAGCTCGACTACCGGCTGTGCCGCCAGCGCGCGCAGGACGCCCTGGCGCTCGATTCGGCGCAGGCAGTCAGAGCCGCGAGCCGGGACCACTGGCCGCTGGACTAAACCAGGCATGAGCCGCGCGCGGCGCGTGAGACCGCGGCGGCGAGACATTGACAAGGCATGCGCGTCTTGCGGTTGCCGACGTCGCAATCAAAAAGAGTAACTGGAGTGGAGCGAGCAATGGATGGCAATCCCTTTCTGAAAATACAGCGCCTCGGTCGCGCGCTGATGCTGCCGATCGCAGTGCTGCCGGTAGCCGGGCTGCTGCTGCGGCTCGGGCAGCCGGATGTGTTCAACATCAAACTGATCGCCGACGCGGGCGGCGCAATCTTCGAGAATCTGCCGCTGCTGTTCGCGATCGGCGTCGCGGTTGGCTTTGCGAAAGACAACAACGGCGTGGCCGCGCTTGCCGGTGCGATCGGTTATCTGGTCGAAGTCGCGGTGATGAAAGACATCGACGACAAGCTGAACATGGGCGTGCTGTCCGGGATTGTCGCGGGCATTGTGGCCGGCATGCTGTACAACCGGTACAAGGACATCAAGCTGCCCGACTACCTCGCGTTTTTCGGCGGCAAGCGCTTCGTGCCAATCATTACCGGCGTGACCTGTCTGGTGCTCGGTGTGGTGTTCGGTTATGCGTGGGCGCCCGTGCAGCATGCGATCGACGTCGCCGGGCATTGGCTGACCACCGCGGGTGCGGTCGGTGCGTTCGTGTTCGGCCTGCTGAACCGGCTGCTGCTCGTCACCGGCTTGCATCACATCCTGAACTCGCTCGCGTGGTTCGTGTTCGGCTCGTTTACGCCGGCCAATGGCGGCGCGGCGGTGACCGGCGACCTGCATCGCTTCTTCGCCGGCGATCCGAC
Source organism: Paraburkholderia sp. (assembly GCA_035536055.1). Taxonomy (GTDB): domain Bacteria; phylum Pseudomonadota; class Gammaproteobacteria; order Burkholderiales; family Burkholderiaceae; genus Paraburkholderia. The sequence goes on from DATLOW010000291.1 coordinate 7,365, forward strand.
CGCGGGTGCGTTTATGAGCGGCTTTTTCCCGGTCATGATGTTCGGCTTGCCGGCGGCCTGCCTCGCGATGTTTCATGAGGCGCCGAAGGAGCGTCGGGCGTTGGTCGGTGGCCTGCTGTTCTCGATGGCCTTGACCTCGTTTCTGACCGGCGTGACCGAGCCGATCGAGTTCAGCTTCATGTTCCTCGCCCCGGTGCTGTACGCGATTCACGCAGTGTTGACGGGACTGGCGATGGCGATCTGCTCGGCCCTCGGCATCCATCTCGGCTTTTCGTTTTCTGCCGGCGCGATCGACTATGCGCTGAACTACGGGCTGTCGACCAAGGGTTGGGAGGCGATTCCGATCGGGTTGATCTATGCGGTCGTCTATTACGGCCTGTTCCGCTTCTTTATCCGCAAGTTCAACATGGCGACGCCGGGCCGCGAGGCCGATAGCGCGGAAGCGATGCAATCCGTCGCAGAGCCGGTTGCGGCCGGTGGGCTGGCCGTGCCGGCGGGTGTGGCGGCTGCCGCCGTCGCGCCACGCGCACAGCGCTACATCGCCGCGCTCGGCGGCGCGGACAACCTGACGCTCGTCGATGCCTGCACGACACGGCTGCGGCTGTCGGTGCGCGACGCCGGCAAGGTGTCGGAGCCTGCGCTGAAAGCGATCGGCGCGCGCGGCGTATTGAAGCGCGGTTCGACCAACGTGCAGGTAATCATCGGACCGGAGGCGGACATCATCGCCGATGAAATCCGCACGGCGATCGATCAGGGGCAAGGCAGTGCGCAGGCCGGGGCGGCGGCGGCGGTCGCTGCGGCGGCTTTGTCTTCGGCGGCGGCTTCGCTCGCGGCGGCATCGGCTACGAACGCTGCGGTCGCCTCCGCGGCTGCCGGCGCGACGGCCGGCCCGCTCGATCCGGACCCGCTGCGCTGGCTCGCGGTGTTCGGTGGCGCGACCAATGTCGTGGCGCTCGAGGCGGTCGCGGCGACGCGTTTGCGCATCGTCGTACGCGATCCGGCGGCGATCGATCGCACGCGGCTCAACACGCTCGATGTCGCGTGGGTGGCGATCGACACGTTCCACGTGGTGGTCGGTCAGGCGGCGCCGCGCTACGCGCAGCAACTGGCGCCCCGCTTGCCGGCTATCGGCGGGGCCGCGGCGCAGCCCGCGTAAGCGGCGGATTCACGCGCCAGGCGTGGTTAAACGGCGGCGGAAAGCGACTTCCACACTTGCGCCGCCGCGTTACCGCTTTGGCGGCGACGCCTGCGGCTTCTCCGTCGCGCGATGCATATCGAGCCACATCACGTTGATGATGCCGAACGCAAGCGCGACACCGATGCCAAGAATCCAGCTGAAGTACCACATGACGTGCTCCCGCTCGTGCTGTGTTCGAAATGGTTTGCGACGCGGCGCGCGTCAATACATCGAATGGCTGTTCTTCTCGAGCGCGTCGGCGGTGATCTTGCCGCGCAGTACGCGATATACCCAGCCCGTATAGATCAGCACGATCGGCAGGAAGATCACCACGGCGATCAGCATGATCTGCAGCGTCATGCGGCTCGACGTCGAGTCCCACAGCGTCAGGCTGCTGCGGCCGTCCAGCGACGACGGCATGACGAACGGAAACATCGAGAACCCCGCCGTCAGGATCACGCCGACCACCATCAGCGAGGTCGCGAGAAACGCGCCGGTTTCGAAGCGCGACTTCGCGAGCAGTGCCGCGAGCAGCGCGCCGACGAGGCCCGCCACGGGTGCGGCGATCATCCACGGATAGGTGTCGTAGTTCGCGAGCCATAGGCTCGGCGCCGCGCTCACGCTCTTCAGCAGCGGATTGGAGACGGTATCGAGCGGCGCGGCGTCGACGATCTGATAGCCGCCGATCACCGTTGCGATCAGCACGCCCGCGATCAGAAACAGCAGCAGCGCAACCAGCGCGGTCACGCGCAGCGCCCGCGCGGCGCGTGCGGCGATCACACCATCGGTCTTCATCCGCACGAACGCGGCCCCATGCGCGGCCAGCATCGACACACTGACGAGCCCGCACAGCAGCGCAAACGGATTGAGCAGCGCAAAGAAGCTGCCGTGATAGGTGACGCGCAAATCCTGATCGAACGCGAACGGTACGCCCTGCAGCAGATTGCCGAATGCCACGCCGAACACCAGCGCCGGCACGAAGCCGCCGGTGAACAGCGCCCAGTCCCATGCGCTGCGCCAGCCGACGTGTTCGCGCTTGCCGCGGTAGTCGAAGCCGACCGGCCGGAAAAACAGCGCGAACAGCACCAGCAGCATCGCGAAGTAGAAGCCCGAAAACGATGCCGCATAAACCAGCGGCCAGGCGGCGAACATCGCGCCGCCGGCGGTGACCAGCCAGACCTGGTTGCCTTCCCACGTCGCGCCGACCGTGTTGATCACGATGCGGCGCTCGCTGTCGGTTTTGCCGATGAACGGCAGCAGGATCGCGGCGCCCATATCGAAGCCGTCGGTCAGCGCAAAGCCGAGCAGCAGCGCGCCGATCAGCACCCACCAGATCAGTTTGAGGGTTGCATAGTCCATGATGATTGTTCCGTGAACGGTGTGGAGGCGCGTATCGGTATCAGGACGCGGTTTGCGTGCTTGCCTGCGCTTGCAGCGGCAATTCGTGGTGATAGCGGCCGGTATGCAGCGACGACGGCCCGAGCCGCGCGTACTTGAACATCAGCATGATCTCGATGACGAACAGCGCGGTGTAGAACACGATAAAGCCCGCGAGACTCAGGTACAGATCGCCGGTGGTCAGGCTCGACGCGGATAGCGAGGTCGGCAGAATGCCGGCGATGGTCCACGGCTGCCGGCCCACTTCGGCGACGATCCAGCCGAATTCGGCAGCGAGCCACGGCAGCGGGATCGCCCATACCGCCCAGCGCAGAAACCAGCGGCGGCTTTGCAGCAGCAGCGAGCGCTGCGCGCAGAACCAGAACGCCAGCACGAAGGTCGCGAGGAACAGGATGCCGAGGCCGACCATCAGCCGGAACGAGAAGAACACCGGCGCCACCGGCGGAATCGTCTT
>DATLOW010000292.1:0-26215 GCA_035536055.1 Paraburkholderia sp.
GGAACGCGCAAATGCGCGACGCGCCCCGGTTGCGTGACGTGCGATGCGGACTGGCTGAAACTGCCGCACCGGTCTGATGAAAGGCCGAATGATATCAGCCAAACGGGTCAAACCGCCACGCATCGCGTGCTGGTGGCCGGTTTGCGGCGTGCCTGGTCAGCGGTTCGTTGGCGGGGCGTTAGCGGTTCGTTGTCGCGACGATGCAGCGTGGCTGGAGTGCGGTTGCAGCGCGGTTGCAGCGTGGCTGTCGCACGGTTGCCGCTGCCCGCCGGTCAGCCGCTGCATCCGTGGCCGCCAGCCCGACGCCTTTCCATCGCCTGCAACCAGGCTTGCACAAACGCGACAAGCCCCCGGTCAAACGAACCATCCGGGTTATAATCTCGGACTTCCCATCGCTCTACGTCGCCTGCGCTGCGCGATCCACGCCGCTTCAAGCGAGCGACGCAACGTCAAGTCCATGGCCCACTTCTCGTGTTTCTCCGGCGCTTCGGCCCTTTCTGATTTCCGTCAAACCCGCCTGCTCGAGACGCTCACGCGCATCGACCCGAACATCACCGGGGTGCGCGGCCAGTTCCTGCATTTCGTCAATGCGCAAACGCCGCTCACTGCGGAAGACAGCGCGAAGATCGAAGCGCTGATGCATTACGGCGATCCGTTCGAAGCCGGCAGCGAGCGCGGTAGCCAGGAGAGCTTTCTGGTGGTGCCGCGCTTCGGTACCGTGTCGCCGTGGGCGAGCAAAGCCACCGATATCGCGCACCACTGCGGCCTTACGCAGGTGCGGCGCATCGAGCGCGGCGTCGAGTACACGGTAACGCTGAAAAGCGGCTTGCTGGGCGGCAAGAAGGCGCTGTCCGACGAAGCGCGCGCCGCCGTCGCCGCGGCGCTGCACGATCGCATGACCGAGAGCGTCGCGCCGTCGCGTGACGAAGCGATGCACCTGTTCGACGAACTGCCGGCCAAGCCGCTGCAAACCGTCGACGTGCTCGCACAAGGCCGCGAAGCAGGCCGCAAGGCGCTCGAAGCGGCCAACGCCGAACTCGGCCTCGCGCTCGCCGAAGACGAAATCGACTATCTGGTCGATGCGTTCACGAAGCTCGGCCGCAATCCGACCGACGTCGAACTGATGATGTTCGCGCAGGCCAACAGCGAGCACTGCCGCCACAAGATTTTCAACGCGCAGTGGACCATCGACGGCGAGGCGCAAGACATGTCGCTGTTCAACATGATCCGCAACACCGAGAAGCTGAACCCGCAAGGCACGATCGTCGCCTATTCGGACAACTCGGCGATCATGCGGGGCGCGCAGGCGGAACGCTGGTTCCCGCGCGGCGCAGCGCAACACGGCGCCGCGCCGGCCGAGCGCTACGGCCGCCACGTCGAGCTGACGCACACGCTGATGAAGGTCGAGACGCACAATCACCCGACCGCGATCTCGCCGTTCCCGGGCGCCGCGACCGGCGCGGGCGGCGAAATCCGCGACGAAGGCGCGACTGGCCGCGGCGCACGGCCGAAGGCGGGTCTGACCGGCTTCACGGTATCGAACCTCGATCTGCCCGACGCGCGCGAAGCGTGGGAGAACGCGCGCGACGCCGCGCAACCCGTCGACCACCGCAACGGCGCCGAGCAGCACGGCGTATATGGCCGCCCGGACCGCATCGCATCGCCGCTGCAGATCATGATCGACGGGCCGCTCGGTGGCGCGGCGTTCAACAACGAATTCGGCCGGCCGAACCTCGGCGGCTACTTCCGCGCCTACGAGCAGAACGTCGCGGGGCGCGTGCGCGGCTATCACAAGCCGATCATGATCGCGGGCGGCATCGGCAATATCTCGGACGCGCACACGCACAAGCACGATCTGCCGGAAGGCTCGCTGCTGATCCAGATCGGCGGTCCGGGCATGCGCATCGGTATGGGTGGCGGCGCGGCCAGCTCGATGGCGACCGGCACCAATACCGCCGAGCTCGATTTCGACTCGGTACAGCGCGGTAACCCGGAAATCGAGCGGCGCGCGCAGGAAGTGATCAACGCGTGCTGGCAGCTGGGCGAGCGCAATCCGATCCTGAGCATTCACGACGTCGGCGCGGGCGGCTTGTCGAACGCGTTCCCGGAACTGGTCGACGGCGCGGACAAGGGCGCGCATTTCGAACTGCGCAAGGTGCAGCTCGAAGAGAGCGGCCTGTCGCCGCGCGAGATCTGGTCGAACGAAGCGCAGGAGCGCTATGTGCTGGCGATCGCGCCGGCCGACCTGCCGATGTTCGAGGCGCTCTGCGAGCGCGAGCGTTGCCCGTTCGCCGTGGTCGGCACGGCGACGGCCGAGCGTCAGCTGAAACTGACCGACGCCGACGAGGCCAGCGTCGATGCGCATCAACCGGTCGATATGCCGATGGAAGTGCTGCTCGGCAAGCCGCCGCGTATGCATCGCGATGTGAAGCGCGCAGCGCAGGCGCTGCCGGCGGTGGACCTGACGCACGTGTCGCTGGCCGAGGCCGCGACCAGCGTGCTGCGTCATCCGACGGTGGCGAGCAAGTCGTTTCTGATCACGATCGGCGACCGCTCGGTGGGCGGCACGACGGTGCGCGACCAGATGGTCGGCCCGTGGCAGGTGCCGGTGGCCGACTGCGCGATCACCACGATGGATTACGCCGGTTTCCACGGCGAAGCGATGACGATGGCCGAGCGCACGCCGCTCGCCGTGATCGACGCGCCGGCCTCGGGCCGCATGGCGGTCGGCGAGGCGATCACCAATATCGCCGCGGCGCCGATCGCGTCGCTCGACAAGCTGAAGCTGTCGGCGAACTGGATGGCTGCGTGCGGCAGCCCGGGTGAAGACGCCGCGCTGTACGACACGGTGAAGGCGATCGGCATGGAACTGTGCCCGGCGCTGGGCATCGGCATTCCGGTCGGCAAGGATTCGCTGTCGATGCGCACCAAGTGGAACGATCAGGGTGTCGCGAAAGAAGTGGTCGCGCCGGTGTCGCTGATCATCTCGGCGTTTGCGCCGGTCGACGACGTGCGCCGTCATCTGACGCCGCAACTGCGCGTCACCGACGATGAAGGCCGCGCGCTTGACACCGTGCTGATCGCGATCGACCTCGGCCGCGGCAAGCACCGGATGGGCGGCAGCATTCTGGCGCAGGTCACGCAGCAGGTCGGCGACGCGGTGCCGGACGTCGACGATGCCGAAGACCTGAAGCGCTTCTTCAACGCGATCCAGACGCTGAACGGCGCAGGCAAGCTGCTCGCATACCACGACCGCTCGGACGGCGGCCTGTGGGCGACGGTGGCTGAAATGGCGTTTGCGGGGCACGTCGGGGTGTCGCTGAACGTCGATATGCTGACGCTCGATCCGAACCACGAATTCGACTACGGCGACGCCAAAGATTGGGCGAAGCAAACCAGTGGCCGCCGCGAAGACCGCACGCTGCGCGCGCTGTTCAGCGAAGAGCTGGGCGCGGTGATCCAGGTGCGCGCCGACCAGCGCGACGCGGTGCTCGCGACGCTGCGCGAGCAGGGCCTGTCGACCTGCTCGCATGTGATCGGCAAGCCGAACGAGCGCGATGCGCTGGAAATCTATCGCGACGCGAAGAAGATCTACGAAGCGCCGCGTGTCGAACTGCAGCGCGCATGGAGCGAAGTGAGCTGGCGTATCTCGCGTCTGCGCGACAACCCAGCCTGCGCGGATGCCGAATACGACGCGTTGCTCGATGCGGCCGACCCGGGCATCGCGCCGCAACTCAGCTTCAAGCTGGCCGAAGACGTCGCCGCGCCGTTCATCGGCACGGGCGCACGGCCGCGCGTGGCGATCCTGCGCGAGCAGGGCGTCAACTCGCACCTCGAAACCGCGTATGCGTTCGACCGCGCCGGCTTCGACGCACACGACGTGCATATGAGCGATCTGCTGGCAGGCCGCGCGTCGCTGGCGGACTTCGCCGGCGCGGTCGCTTGCGGCGGCTTCTCATACGGCGACGTGCTCGGCGCCGGCGAAGGCTGGGCCAAGACGATCCGTTTCAACGCACAGCTGGCTGACATGTTCGCCGCGTTCTTCGATCGCAAGGACACGTTTGCGCTCGGCATCTGCAACGGCTGCCAGATGATGAGCAGCCTCGCATCGATGATCCCGGGCGCCGACGCATGGCCGAAGTTCACGCGCAACAAGTCGGAGAAATTCGAAGCGCGCTTCTCGCTGGTCGAAGTGCAGCAGTCGCCGTCGATTTTCTTTGCCGGTATGGAAGGCTCGCGCATTCCGGTGGCGGTCGCGCACGGCGAAGGCTTTGCGGACTTTTCGCAGCAGGGTGATGCTTCGCGCGTCGCGGTGGCGATGCGTTTCGTCGATCATCGCGGTCAGGCGACCGAGCAGTATCCGTTCAATCCGAACGGCTCGCCGCAGGGCATTACGTCGGTGACGACGCCGGATGGCCGCTTTACGGTGCTGATGCCGCATACGGAGCGCGTGCATCGCACGGTGCAGATGAGCTGGGCGCCGGCGGCGTGGGGCGCGAGCGGCACGGATGGCAGCCCGTGGATGCGGGTGTTTCAGAACGCGCGGCGCTGGTTGGGGTAAGCGGGAGTGTGGCGGGCGGTCCGGTGCGGGACCGCCTGGCAAGGATAAAAGCCTCAGCCGTCAGCCCTGACTCGCCACGCTCTCCGGGAAGATCAACCGGAAGTTCTTGAGGTCTTCCTTGAACGCGTTGCAGCGACCAAGCAGGTCCTGCACGTCATGCCGTGGCTGGCCGTAGTCGAAGCGTGAAGTCCAGTCGTGGATGCGCGCCATGCTGCGGATGTACGCGCTGGCGTCACGCTCGTTTGTCAACCGTTTGAGCGGCAGCAGATAATCCTCGCGGTACACAGTCGGTACGATGATCCGGCACACACCCGCTTCGCTAAGAACGCAGTTCATCGCCAGCCGCGCTGTGCGACCGTTACCATCCTGGAACGGATGAACCTCCGAGACGACGAACATCGTCATCAATGCACGCGCAATCGGGTCGGTCAGCGACGCGATTCGCTCGAAGCCTTCCGCCAACGTTGCCGGGACTTGCTCGGGCACGACGAACAGCGTGTTGCCGGCCATGTTGCGCTTCTCTTTCCACTGCCCGGGCCGCTTGTCCGGTCGCGCCTGCATGACCAGCGCATTCACGCTTTTGAGCCAGTCGAGAAATTCGTCGGCGGTCGTTGCAGGTCGGTTTCGCCATGGCGTTGTGCTGGCCGCGCGAAAGCTTCCTAGGATGTCATGGGAGTCTTCGGAGCGATTCAGAATGATCGCGCCGTCGAAAACGATCTGTTCGGCTTCCTCCACCTCGAAGGTCGTTCCCTCGATGAAATTTGAGAAGTAGGCTTCGAAGAAAGCAAAATTCTCCAGTGCCGTGCCGCGGGTTGCAGGGTCGGTGGGATGCGCAAATACCGCTTCGCTGAGCGCACCGTGCAGCGCGTCGAACAGATCGAGCCTGTCAGGGTCGTAGGGCTTGCCGGCGGCGCGCGCCAGTGCCAGCCTGCTGCGCAGCATCTTTTGTTCGTGCGTGCCCAGTAGCGCACCGATGAGTCTGTCGAGCCGCTTGTACTCGGCAGCCATATCGAGCTTGTCAGCGATAGCTCTTGCCTGATCGCGCAGGTCGTTGAGCTTGAAGTCGCCGCGGATGGTCAGAATCTTGTCGAGCCGCGCTTCGATGTCGTCTTGCGCCAGCACGCGAGCAGCCGAACCGCGGGCGGTTCCCATGTTCTCGAGAAAGCCGCGCGCTTCGCTCGGCAGATAGATGCGCCGATGCGGCACGTCGCGTGCAGGTGGTTCGAGCAATGGTTGCGAGTTGGCTGCGGAATAGATCTCGATCGTGAGTCCGGGCAACTCGAGCGCCCGGCGCGTACGACCGCGGCGAACATGCAGAACGCCGTCGACCGGGCGATGCTCCAGCGCGGACCGATAGGCCAGCACCGCATCAGGAAGCAGCTGACTGACGATCAGCGCCCAGTTGCGCAAAACGACGGCTTCGACCGGACTGTCCAGATTGCGCGTATAAATACCCGCGTGAATGCGGCGGATTTCCCCCGCTTCGGCGCGGCGGCGCAGCGCGCGCGCGTACGCGTCATCATTGGATGAAAGGAGGACTTCCGCGGAGTCACTGTCCGAATTCTGCGTCATTGGGGCCGCGCGAGGGCGCGTGTTTGTCCGAAATATAGATAAATAGTAGCCCAATTTGTCCGGATTGTGGAGAAATGCTTCCGGGTGCTTATATCGTATGGCTAGGCCGGAAAACACGTGATTCGACCGCGCCCTCCAGGCATTTTGTCCGAAAAATAACGAATAACAAGCTGGTTTTGTCCGAAACTTGGGGAATTGTCGCGCGTTGCGGTATGCTGCCCACTCGAAATCCGTCAACGAACTCGAAATCGACCAATAAATCACGTCTAACTTCGGGAACACCCGAAATGCATTCACCCCGGGCGTTGCCACGCACTTCGTGAGCGCAGGACGCTAGAAACAAAAAAGCCCCGGCAAGCCATCGGCCTACAGGGGCGGGTTCCAGTCGGACAAACCGGGCAAACGCTTACTGAATCTTCGCGTTCTTCCGCAAATTCTCTTCAAACGCCTGCAGCTTCTCCTGCTGCATCTGCTGCACGATCTGCGGCTTCACCTGATCGAGCGGCGGCGGTGGGGTTTCGCGCACGTCGTCGACGCGGATGATGTGCCAGCCGAACTGTGTATGCACCGGCGTATCGGTCATCTGGCCTTTCTGCAGCTTTTCCGCCGCGTCCGCGAATTCCGGCACGAACGCGTGCGGGTCCGACCAGTCGAGATCGCCGCCGTTCTTGCCCGAGCCCGGATCTTTCGAGTATTGCTTCGCGAGGTCTTCGAAGCTCGCGCCGCCCTTGATCTTTGCGATCAGGTCTTTGGCCTGCTGCTCGTTGTCGACGAGGATGTGGTGCAGGTGATATTCCTTGCCGCCGCCGGCTTCCTTCACCAGCTGGTCGTAGCGCGCCTTCACGTCGGCATCGCTCGGCTGGCTGTTCTTCACGACGTCTTCGATCAGTGCGCGCAGCACCACCGTCTGCTGCGCCACGGCCACCTGCGCCTTGATGTCCTGACGTGCCGGCAGACCGCGACGTACCGCTTCCTGCATCAGGATTTCGCGGTTGATCAACTCTTCGCGCACCGCCTGCTGCAGCTTCGGCGAATCCTGTTGACCCTGTTGCACGAGTTGCGCCACCAGCGCGTCGGCGCGTGCTTTCGGAATCGGCGTGCCGTTCACGACGGCGATATTTTGTGCAAATGCAGGCGCGGCCGCGAACGCAGCCAGCAGGACCCAGTAGCGGGTGGTTTTCAAGGTCATCGGAAGTTTCCTAACGGGGCAGCAAATCGAATTCTTCTGGCGTGTAAGCCGTGATGGCGAGGGCGTGAATGCCGCGCTGCATGGCATCGGCCAGCGCATCATACACTAGCCGATGGCGCGCTACCCGCTGCTTGCCGGCGAACGCGGCGGCCACGATCGTGACGCTGTAATGCCCGCCGGCCGTGGCGCCGGCATGCCCGGCGTGCTGCGCGCTGTCGTCGCGCACCGCGATCGACTGGACCGGCGCGAGCGCGGCCGCAAGGCGCGCCTCGATCAGCGCGATGCGCTCGGCAGCGGTGGCGTGCAGAAATGCGTCGGCGCTCATGTCACTCTTCCTTCATATATTTCGCGAGCCACAGGCTCTGGCCGACGATAAACACCACCAGACAGCCGGTCGCGCCGAACAGCTTGAAATTAACCCATGCGTCGGTCGAGAAGTTGTACGCGACGAACAGGTTCAGGATGCCGAGCAGCACGAAAAACACCGCCCACACGATGCTCAGCTGCCCCCAGATGCGGTGCGGCAGCGTGATCTGCTTGCCCATCATCGCTTCGATCAGGTTCTTGTTGAACAGCATCTGCGACACCACCAGTACCACCGAGAACGCCCAGTACAGCACGGTCGGCTTCCATTTGATGAAGGTGTCGTTGTGCAGCACGAGCGTCGCGCCGCCGAACACGGTGACCACGCCGAGACTGATCCACAGCATCGGATCGACCTTGCGATGGCGGAACGCCACCCAGGCGATCTGCACCAGCGTCGCGACGATCGCCACCGCGGTGGCGGTGAAGATGCCCCAGATCTTGAACGCGACGAAGAACAGGATGATCGGGAACAGATCGAACAGGAATTTCATTGTCGGCTCGGGAATCCGGAAAGAGTGAGGGCCGCATGGTGCCCGCGCTGCGGGGTTCGCGCAAGCGAGCGCGGACGGCTGCGGCGGCTCGTTGCCGAGTGCGTGTGACAACATCAAGACGGCCACGAGACAGCTACGAGGCAGCCACGAGACCGCCGCATGACGGCCGGCACAGCCGGTGTGTGCCACGTTGCTACGGCCGGGCCGGCCCGCGCCGCAAACACGCGCGGCCGGTCCCTACCGCAGACCGGCCGCACGCCGCATCACGCACAGCGCAAAGGCATTACTTGGGGTCGAATTGTAACGCAGCCGAGTTGATGCAGTACCGCAAGCCGGTCGGCGCCGGGCCGTCTTCGAACACGTGGCCCAGATGCGAGCCGCAGTTCTTGCAGCGCACTTCGATGCGCAGCATGCCGTGCGAACGGTCGGTGCGCTCTTCGATCACTTCGCCGTTGAGCGGCTTGAAGTAGCTCGGCCAGCCGCAACCCGCGTCGAACTTCGTGTCGGACTCGAACAGCGGCGTGCCGCACGCGACACAGTCGTAAATGCCGCGGTCCCAGTGGTCCCAGTAGCGGCCGCTGAACGGACGCTCGGTGGCCGCATGACGGGTGACCTGATATTCCATATCGGACAGCTGCTCGCGCCATTGCGCGTCGTCTTTTTCGACCGGGTAGCGCTCGGAGTTCGAATCGTCGTTCATGGTGTCGTCCTGATGATTGAAGATTGGCAGAAGTGCAGGGCGCCGCTCGCCGCCCGCATTACGACGAGCAACTGACTTCCAGCGAAGTCGCCCAGTCCGGCGGCAGCGCCGCATACGCGGCATGTTCCGGCTGTTCGTCGAATGGGCGGCGCAACACCGCGGCGAGCCGCTCCACCTCGGAAAAGTCTTTCTCTTTGGCGAGGCGGATCGCCGTTTCCGCCAGGTGATTGCGAAGTACGAATCTGGGGTTCACGCGGTTCATTGCAATGGCGCGCGACGCGTCGTCGCGTGCTTCTTCCGACAGACGCTTGCGGTATTCGTTCGCCCATGCATCGAAGGCCGCGCGGTCGAGAAACAGGTCGCGCGCGGCATGGTCGCCGCTCGCGTCATGCCGCTTGATCTGCGCCAGATGGCGGAACGTCAGCGTAAAGTCCGCGCGGTTCGCGTGCATGATCTCGAACAGCCGGTTGGCGAGCGCGTCGTCGCCTGGACGCTCGGTTTCGAGGCCGAGCTTGTCGCGCATGCGGCGCTCGAGGGCCGGCGCGAAGCGCGCGCGGAAGCCTTCCAGCACACGTTGCGCGTCTTCCACCGCGCGCTCGCCGCGCACGCTTGCTTCGTGCTGCGCGCCGATCAGCGGCAGCAGGCCTTGCGCGAGACAGAACAGATTCCAGTACCCGACTTGCGGCTGCATCCGGTACGCGTAGCGGCCGCCGCTATCCGAGTGATTGCAGATGTGGTTCGCGTCGAACCCGTCGATAAAACCGAATGGACCGTAGTCGATCGTCAGACCGAGAATCGACATGTTGTCGGTGTTCATCACGCCGTGACAGAAGCCCACCGACTGCCATTGCGCGATCAGGTCCGCGGTGGACACCACCGCCTCGTTGAGAAGCGCGAGATACGGATCGTCGGCTTCCCGGCAGGCGGGGTAGAAGCGCTCGATCACGTGATCGGCGAGCGCGCGCAGCGCGTCGACGTTGTCGTTCGAATAGAAATGCTCGAAGTGGCCGAAGCGCACGAAGCTCGGCGCGACACGCGTGACGACCGCCGCGGTTTCCATCTCTTCGCGCCGCACCGGCTGATCGGAGCCGATCACGCAAAGCGCGCGCGTGGTCGGAATGCCCAGATGGTGCATCGCCTCCGAACACAGAAACTCGCGGATCGACGAGCGCAGCACCGCGCGGCCGTCGCCCATCCGCGAATACGGCGTGCGGCCGCCGCCTTTGAGCTGCACCTCGTTGCGCGTGCCCGCGTGTTCGAGTTCGCCGAGCGTGAGCGCGCGGCCGTCGCCGAGCTGGCCGGCCCATACGCCGAACTGATGCCCCGAATACACCGCCGCGTACGGCAGCGTGTCCGCCGGCCAGTCGCGCGTCGTGTTGCCGGCGAACAGCTCGGCGAAGCCGGGCGCGGCGCCGAGGCTGGCCGGCAGACCGAGCAGCGCCGCGGTATCGGCGGAAAAGCCGACGCAGTACGGCGCCGGCAATGGCGCCGCGGGCAGGCGAGTAAAAAAGGTGGAACCGAGTTGCGCGAATGCGCCCGCGCGCGGCTGGACAAGCGCGGCGGCGACAGCGGCGGGCGTGGCCAGCGAACTGTCCGCGCTTGCGGGGAGATCTGCGACGTATGGGGAAAACGACATATTGAGCGCCTCTTTGATAGCCGATATTGTAAATCCGCGTCAAACATGCTGCTGGCCACCTAATTGCTTCGCATAAGTTGCACTTGCTGCCGGCTTCGGCACTGCGCGCCACGCTCGCTGCGCCCGAAGCCGGTGCCACGAAAACAAATCGAGGGAGACAGGCCCATGACGACACCGCTGCATGGACGGATGATGGACATGCCGTTGCTGGTGTCTTCGCTGATCGCGCACGCGGCGCGCTATTTCGGCGCAGCGGAAATCGTGTCGCGGCGTATCGAAGGCGACCTGCACCGCTACACGTACCGCGACTGCGAGCTCCGCGCGAAACGGCTTGCGCAGGGGCTGATCGCGCTGGGCGTGACACCCGGCGAGCGGATCGCGACGCTGGCGTGGAATGGCTACCGGCATCTGGAAACCTACTACGGCACGACCGGTTTCGGCGCGGTGTGCCATACGATCAATCCGCGACTGTTTCCCGAGCAGATTGCGTTCATCATCAATCACGCGAGCGATCGATACGTGCTGTTCGATATCACGTTCGCGCCGCTGGTCGACCAGCTTGCGCCGCAGTGTCCGGACGTGCGCGGCTGGATCGCACTGACCGACGACGCGCATCTGCCTGCCATGCGCACGCCGGTGACGAGCTACGAAGCGCTGCTCGCGCCGCACGACGGCGCGTTCGACTGGCCGAGCTTCGACGAGCAAAGCGCATCGTACCTTTGCTATACGTCCGGCACGACCGGTCATCCGAAAGGCGCGCTGTACACGCACCGTTCGACGGTGCTGCATGCATTCGGCGCATCGTTGCCGGATGCGATGGGGCTGTCGTCGCGCGACGCGGTGTTGCCGGTGGTGCCGATGTTCCATGTGAACGCATGGGGCATACCGCATGCCGGCCCGCTGACCGGCGCCAAACTGGTGCTGCCGGGCAAGGACCTCGACGGCAAGTCGCTCTACGAACTGATGGAAGCGGAGGGCGTCACGTATTCGGCGGGCGTGCCGACGGTGTGGCTGGGCTTGCTTGCGTATCTGAAGCAGGCCGGCGTGCGCTTCAGCACGCTGCAGCGCACGGTGATCGGTGGCTCCGCGTGTCCGCCGGCCATGCTGCGGATTTTCGAGGACGACTACGGCGTTGAGGTGATCCACGCATGGGGGATGACGGAGATGTCGCCGCTCGGCACGCTCGCAAAGCTTTCGTGGCAGGAGTCGCGGCGCCCGCCCGACGAGCAGCGCAAGCTGCGCGAAAAGCAGGGCCGGGCGATGTACGGCGTCGACATGAAGATCGTCGGCGACGACGGCCGCGAGTTGCCATGGGACGGCGTTGCATTCGGCGATCTGCACGTGCGCGGACCGTGGGTGATCGACCGCTACTTCCGGCGCGACGAATCGCCGCTAATCGACGGCTGGTTTCCGACCGGCGACGTCGCGACGATCGACCCCGATGGCTTTCTGCACATCACCGACCGCAGCAAGGACGTGATCAAGTCCGGCGGCGAATGGATCAGCTCGATCGAACTGGAGAACATCGCGGTCGCGCATCCGGCGGTGGCCGAAGCGGCCTGCATTGCGGTTGCGCATCCGCGCTGGAACGAACGGCCGCTGCTGGTGGTGGTCAAGCGCGCGGGCATGGAGGTCACGCGCGACGAACTGCTGGCGTTTTACGACGGCAAGGTCGTCAGCTGGTGGATTCCGGACGACGTCGCGTTCGTCGACGAATTGCCGCATACGGCCACCGGCAAGCTGCAGAAGCTGAAGCTGCGCGAGCTGTTTCGCGAATATGTGCTGCCTTCGGTGCTGGCCGGCGACAAGTGTCCGCTCGACGACGATAACGTCAAACACGACGGCAACGCCGATGCGCAAGTGCGTGGGCGGTGAGCACGCGCACGACCCGACCGCCCGATTCAATCGCAAGCCTGCGATACGGATTTCGAAAGATGATCCGAAGCGTCTTCCATTGCGCGCAGATTGCAACAAAATTCAAAACAGACCCACGCGCGCAAGCGGATCAACAGCTATTCGCATGAAATACGCAGTAACCCGAAGGTAACTTGACCGAGGCCAAGCTGGCCTAAGCTCCGTGACTTGCATCGTCATGGAGTGAACGTATGACCCCGCCCTCCGCCGTTGCGATCGATTCGTTCAAAGGCTTCGAGCTGACCGAGGACGGCCAGTACCTGATCCTGAACAGCAACCAGCCCGACCGCATCGCCTTGCATTGCTCGGTGATGCACGAGCTGCTGGCGGCGCTGTCGAACGCGATCGGTTCATCAGAGCGTATTCGTCACAAAAAGAACAGCGTCAAGTTCGCGATGCCTTGCGAAGCATGGGCGCTCGGCAAGGACGCGGAAGGCAAGCCTTACCTGATCTTTACGTTCCGCTTGCCCGGGGGCGCGGAGCTGTCGTTTCAGCTGCACCGCTCGCAGGCGGCGCATATGACCGAGGTGCTTGCGCTCGCAACGGGTCTTTCGAAAGGCCGCGACCTGTCGAAACTGCGGCTGCAATAGAGCACGTCGACCGGATTTATTTCCGCTTATCCTGCATGAAGTCACGAATATTACTAACGCGCTGCGCGCAGTCTTTCACGTGGGTTGGCTTGAGTGTCGCGGCGCTGTCGGCGCACGCGGCCGATTCGTTCGTGGTGGGCGACATCCGCATCGACGGCCTGCAACGGGTCGAACCGGGTACGGTGTTTTCGTATCTGCCGATCAAGAAGGGCGATACCTTCAGCGACGACAAGGCATCCGACGCGATTCGCGCGTTGTATGCGACCGGCTTTTTCAACGACGTCAGAATCTCGACCGAAGGCGACGTGGTGATCGTCACCGTGGCCGAGCGCCCGGCGATCGGCACGATCGATTTCGCCGGCATTCACGAGTTCGAAAAAGACAACCTGCTGAAGGCGCTGAACTCAGTGGGCCTGTCGCTCGGCCGCTATTACGACAAGGCGCTGGTCGACAAGGCCGAGCAGGAACTGAAGCGTCAGTATCTGACGCGCGGATACTATGCAGCCGAAGTGACCACCACGATCTCGCCGATCGACCGCAACCGCGTCGGCCTGCTTTTTTCGGTGATCGAAGGGCCGAGCGCGAAGATCCGCCAGGTCAACTTCATCGGCAACAAGGTGTTCAGTACCAGCACGCTGCGCGACGAGATGCAGCTGTCGACGCCGAACTGGTTCTCCTGGTACACCAAGGATGACCTTTACTCGAAAGAGAAACTGACCGGCGACCTCGAGCATATCCGCTCGTACTATCTGGACCGCGGCTACCTCGAATTCAACATCGAGTCGACCCAGGTGTCGATTACGCCGGACAAGCAGGACATGTATCTGACGGTCACGCTGCACGAAGGCGAACCGTACACGATTTCGAGCATCAAGCTGACGGGTAATCTGCTCGACCGGCAGGCCGAGCTGCAGAAACTGCTTACCGTGAAGGTCGGCGAGCGCTTTTCCGCGTCGAAGCTGCAGGCGACCACCAAGGCGATCGTCGACAAGCTCGGCGAATACGGCTACGCGTTTGCGAGCGTCAATGCGGTGCCGCAGATCGATCAGGTGAATCACAAGGTGGATCTGGCGCTGCAGGTCGATCCGGGCAAGCGCGTGTACGTGCGTCGCATCAACGTGACCGGCAACACGCGCACCCGCGATGAAGTGATTCGCCGCGAAATGCGCCAGCTCGAAAGTTCGTGGTTCGATTCGAGCCGGCTTGCGCTGTCCAAAGACCGTATCAACCGTCTCGGCTATTTCACCAACGTCGACGTGACGACCGTGCCGGTGGAAGGCACCGACGACCAGGTGGACGTCAATGTCGACGTGACCGAGAAGCCGACCGGCGCGATCACGCTCGGCGCGGGTTTCTCGTCGACGGACAAGGTGGTGCTGTCCGCGGGCGTGTCGCAGGACAACGTGTTCGGCTCGGGCACCAGCCTGTCGGTGAACGTGAATACCGCGAAGACGTTCCGCACGCTGACGGTCACGCAGGTCGATCCGTACTTCACGGTGGACGGTATCAAGCGCATTACCGATGCGTACTATCGCACGGTGCAGCCGCTGATTTTCTCGACCGATTCGAGTTTCCGCATCATCACGGTCGGCGCGGATACCAAGTTCGGCATTCCGTTTTCGGAAGCGGATACGGTGTACTTCGGCGTAGGTGTCGAGCAGAACCGGCTCGACGTCGATTCGGCGACGCCGGCTTCATATATCGACTACGTGAAGGAGTTCGGCCACGTGGTCAACAACGTGCCGGTTACGGTCGGCTGGTCGCGCGACAATCGCGATAGCGCGCTGGTGCCGAGCCGCGGCTACTTCGCGCAGACCAACGCCGAATACGGTACGCCGGCAGGCGATACGACGTACGTGAAGTTCGATGCGCAGCTGCAGTATTACTACTCGTTCGCGCGCGGCTTTGTGCTGGGCTTCAACCTGCAGGGCGGGTACGGCAAGGGGCTCGACGGTCAGGCGTTTCCGATCTTCAAGAACTACTTTGCCGGCGGTATCGGCTCAGTGCGCGGCTACGAGCCGAGTTCGCTCGGCCCGCGCGATGCAAGCACCAACGATCCGATCGGCGGCTCGCGGATGGCGGTCGGCAATATCGAGCTGACGTTCCCGCTGCCGGGCACCGGTTATGACCGTACGTTGCGTGTGTTTACGTTCTTCGATGGCGGTAACGTGTGGGGCGATCCGGCGCAGGGCGGGACGACCACGACCGGAGCGAACGGTTTGCGCTACGCGTATGGTGCCGGTCTGGCGTGGATCTCGCCGATCGGTCCGTTGAAGCTGAGCCTCGGTTTTCCGCTGCAGAAGCATGCCGGGGATCAGTATCAGAAGTTCCAGTTTCAGATCGGGACGGCGTTTTGATGGGGTTGGCTGCGCGCTGCGATCAGTCGAGAAACGCCGGCTGATCGATCCGCGGCGTGACGGCCATCACCTTGCGCACGAACAACTCGCGTCGTCGCCGGTTCCCGCCGGCGACTTTCAACGCTCACACCCTTCACAACACCGATACCCGCAGCGCTCGATCTGACGCATGCGACTTCGAGGTCCGCAAGATCCGACGCACCCGACCGATATTCGATGCGGCGACAATGCTGGCGGCAACTGGAAAGAAACATCAGACAAACTCGCTCAAGATAGCGTGCGTGGTTGATCGCAGCGCATACATGGCCTCCTGTACTTTCGCTGTCGTCGAAACATCGACGGCGCGGGTTTAGCAGCCTGAATGACTAGTTAGCCATGCACGCCTGCATCATGCAAGGTCGTGTCTTGCCTCTGCACGTCTGTTTCAATGGGCGGGCCGTGGCAGGGAGACCCTCAGGTCTGCCGGTTATGGTTGTGTGGTGCCGGTCTGCTAACCCTGTCATCGCGCCCGCTCACCCTCCTCAATGTGATGCGGGCTTTCCATTGACCGTGCCTGCCTACGCGATCTCACGCAGGCACGTGCTGATCGGAGGCTCGCATGGACGCGGAACATATGAATATCGCGCAGATGCGGGCAATGAACCGGACAAACAGGCCATCAGCTTTTCGACACCGACGCTGATGGCCTTTTGACTTGTGGCGGATCGCTGCGCCCGCCGTTCGTGAAGGCAGTGGTTCCAGGAAATGCTATTCTTCGGGCACGCACGGACGAACAACGAGATACGGTGTACAGATGGACGCACCTGCGCAACTATCCATTGTGCTGAATAGCCGAAGGAACGGGGACATCCAGTCCGGCGAATCCACATTCATGAGCGCCGATCATGTGGTGCTCATCACACGTTTATCACGTGCCTGTCACACGCTATCAGCAACGGCCGGATGCGGCGGGTATACGCATTCGCCGTGGTATCGACGGTTCGACCAGCAAGATATCTTCATTGGCCCGCTTTCATGAGTGCCATTCATCTGACATCCAACCCAAAACATAAGGCCAGGCCTCGCCGCTCGCTCGCCGCAGCGTGTCGCGCGATGGCGAGGGGACATAATGCGCTTGCCGTCGCCCGTCGGCTCCTCGCCGAGGCGCGCGCGTGGAGCGGCGCGCCGTATGGTCTCGTCAAGCTCGAGGCGCTCGACAGCAGCGCCGTCGATGCGGTGATGGCGCCTGAGATCGCCTGGCCAGCCGGTGCGCACTGGAACCATCTGGCGTCGCCGAAGGCGTTGGCCGCAACCGATCCCGCGCTGCTAGAAGAAACAGAAATCAGCTTCGGTACGCCGCTTGCTGGAGCGGAACAGCCTGATGGTCCGACACCGAACCTCATTTGTGCTGCGCTCGAGGTTGCGGGGCGGCACATCGGCATGCTTTCCGTCGAGCTTGCGACCGGACAATGCGCCGACCAGGCGATGATCGACACCCTCGAAGTTCTCGCTGCGAGCGCCGCACAGGCCATCGCGTATCGGCGGCTGGCGCAACGGCTCGAGGCCGAGAAGCACGTGCGCGCGACGGCCGAGGAGACGCTTCGCGAAACCCATAACGCGATGATCAAGCATCAACAGGTCGGCCGGATGGGCGACTTCCGCTTCAACACGCGCACGGCGGAATCGTTTGGGTCGCTGGAGTGCTACAAGCTGTTCGGCTTCGATCCGACGCTCGCCGAGATCGACTTCCGCGAATGGACCTCGAAGATCGTGCCGGAAGATCGGCAACGCATCATCGATACGCTGGCGGATTGCGTGTCGCGTGGTGCGCCGCTGAAGTTCGAGTACCGCATCGAACTCGACGGCGAGATCAAATATATCGCCTGCGAAGGGGCGCTCGACGTCGACCATGTCGGCGACCCGACCTACTATGGCGTGCTCAGTGACGTCACGGATCGCCGGCGTGACGAACAGCGGCTCAACGCGGCCCGGCAGGAACTGGAGACCGCGTTGCGTCTCGCTTCGCTCGGCGAGCTCGCCGCATCGATCATCCATGAGGTTAGCCAGCCGATCACGGCGATCCGGCTCGGGGTGGCCAGTTCGCTGCGGTGGCTCGACCGGCCGGATGGCGACAAGGAAGTCCGTCAGGCGTTGATACAGGCGTCTGAGGAGACGGCGCGCGCCGCTTCGGTGATCGGCGGCCTCAGAGCGCTCGCGTCGAGTGCCGTCACGCAACTGGTGGAGATCGATATCGTCGAAGCGGTGCGCGAGGCGCTCACGCTGATCGAAGGACGTGCCGCGCGCGAGCGTGTCGCGGTGGTTCCGTCGTTCGACGATGCAAGAATTCTCGTGCGTGCCGATCGCGTTCAGATCCAGCAGGTCGTCGTCAATCTCGCGAACAACGCGCTGGACGCGATGGCCCAGAACGGTAATCACGCGCGGCAGCTGCGGATCCGCTGTTTCAAGCCCGATACCACCTGTTTCGGCATGGCGCTCGCCGATACCGGGCCGGGTTTTGCCGTCGACGATCCGCAGCAGCTGTTCGATCCTTTCTACAGCACCAAGGCCGAAGGCATGGGGCTGGGCCTTGCGATCTGCCGCAAGATCATCCTCGCGCATCGCGGCGAGATCAGCGCCCGCGCGAATCAGCCGCGCGGTGCGATCTTCGAATTCAGGATTCCGTTGCTGGATGCCGCGGACGCGTAGCGACGCCGCCGGATGGCGGCGCTCCGTGGCGCCGTGCGCGAACCTCGCAATGCGTACCGCGAGGCCAAAGATTAGCTAATGGATTGCGCGATTTTTCATCGCTTGTCGGCCGGATCGACGCCGGCGATAGTGGCGCTCCTGGTCAAGGAGACAAACATGAAAAATCGTCGCGAGTTCGCAAAAGGGCTGCTGGCTGTTTCCGTTGCCTGTGTGATCGGGCCATCGAAAGCGTATGCCGACGACAACGACGCGCGGTCCGACACGCTATCCGCCGCGCTAGCGCGCATCGAAAAAGATCGCGGCGGCCGGCTCGGCGTGGCGGTGGTCGACACGCAGACCGGTACAAGCGCGGGGTACCGCTCGCAACAGCGTTTCCCGATGTGCAGCACCTTCAAGCTGCTGGCGGCTGCCGCGGTGCTGCGTCGCGTCGACGACGGCACGGAGCGACTGGAACGCCGCATCCGCTTTGCCGCGAGCGAGGTCGTGGTCAACTCGCCGGTCACCAAAGCCAAAGCCGGCCCGGATGGGATGACGCTCGCCGAGATCTGCGAGGCGGCCATCACCTACAGCGACAACACTGCTGGAAATCTGCTGCTGGCGAGCATCGGCGGACCGCAGCAGCTAACCGCCTTCGCGCGCTCGCTAGGCGACAAGGTCACGCGCCTTGACCGCATCGAACCGGATCTCAATGAAGCGCTGCCCAACGATCCACGCGATACGACAACGCCGGCCGCGATGCTGTCGAATCTGCGTACGCTGGTGACCGGCAGCCCGCTGCAAGCCGCGTCGCGAGACCGCCTGATCGCATGGCTGCTCGACAACCAGACCGGCGCGGCACGGCTTCGCGCAGGGTTGCCGCGCGAATGGCGTGTCGGAGACAAAACCGGCGCCGGCGAGCACGGGACGACCAACGACGTCGCGGTTCTTTGGCCGTCGCCAAGCCATGCTCCGGTATTCGTTTCCGTCTATCTGACCGGCGACCCGTCCGATGGCAAGCACGCATCCGCGACCGTCGCCGCGGTCGGTACCGCGATTGCGCAATGGCTCGGCTGATGCGTTCAGCCCGCCGCGCGACCTAAAGATCCCGTCCTGCCCACTGTTCGACAAGATAGTCGACGAAGGTCCTGATCTTCGTCGACAACAGACGCGCGTGATCGAACAGCGCATACACCGGCGTTGCGGGCGGCTGATAGTCATCGAGCACAGTCTGCAGACGCCCGGCCGCAATCTCGGCAGCGACTTGCCACGACGGCGCACGCACGATGCCGCCGCCGTCGATCGCCGCTGCAACCACGGCATCGAGACTGTTTGCCCGAATCCGGCCTGTCACTCGAACCGGCAGGCGCTCACCGTCGACGGAAAAGCGCCATTCGACCGGCGCGGCCGACTCGGAAAAGATCAGGCAATCGTGATCGGCGAGGGCCTCGGGCGACTGCGGCGTGCCGCGTCGCTCGAGGTACGCAGGCGCGGCGCAGGTGAGCATATGGACTTCGGCGAGCTTGCGTGCCACCAGACTCGAGTCAGGCTGCCGTCCCACGCGCACGGCGAGGTGGAAGTTTTCCTCCACGAGGTCGACGGCGCGCTCGACCAGCACGAGGTCGACGTCGACGGCAGGGTGGCGCGCGAGGAAGCGCGGCAACAGCGGTGCAATCCGATATCTGCCGATCAGTCCGGGCGCGGCGATCCGCAGCGTTCCGGACGGCTCGCTGCGCCCGGCGGACAGCGCGTGTTCCACTTCGTCGACTTCGCCGAGAATCGCCTTGGCCCGCTGATAGAACAACTGGCCCTCGTCGGTTAGCGCGAGTCGCCGTGTGGTCCGGCGCAGCAGCTGCGTGCCGAGCCGTTCTTCGAGTGCGGCGAGGTGCCGGCTGACCGATGTCAGCGACGCCGGGCCGAGGCGCGCCGCCGCGGAAAGGCTGCCCGCCTCGACGACGCGCACGAAAACGGTCATTGCGTCAAAACGATCCATACTGTCGATCCTTCCGAAAATCGCAAGGGAGGTTGCCGCCTGGCAGCGATACTGCCCGTTTCCGGAATAGTCTACGCTCCGTCTGTCAGACATCAACAGAGGAGACCGCTATGCGGACGAAGGCATCGATTCCATGGGTTCACCGCACGTCGATCGGCACGGTTGCGCGCCGCGCCGCGGACCGGCCGGGCGAGGCGGCGAGCCTCGCGCTGGTCGCGGGATGGAGTGTGACGGGTCTGGCGCTGGGCCTGCTCGAAACGGCGGGTCCGCGTGACCTTGCTGCGGCGGTTGCGGAAGGGTTCGTGGTGTTGTGTTGCGTAGGGCTCGCGGCGCTGGCCGGCATCGTCGCCGCCGAGCTGCGGACCTCGCGTTAGCGCAGTCCGACCTGGCGGGCAGGCGAGTCGCCGGCCTTCGGCGTTACTTCACTTCATCGGTGACGTTGCTGGCGATCTTGTCGCGTGCGCCGCCCGGCATGCCTTCCTCGAGCACCTTCAGCGGCACCGCGTGCAGATCCCACACGATGCCCAGCAAGGCCAGCACCCGCAGCACGTAATACGTCAGATCCAGTTCCCACCAATAAAAGCCGGCCCGAGCGGCATTCATATAACGATGGTGATTGTTGTGAAACGACGCACCCATCGTCGGAATCGACATCAACCACGTCAGATTGGTGGTGGTGTCCGGCGTGTCGTAGCGCCGGCTATTGAGCCAGCCCGGTTTGCGCGCATGCGCGAAGGTATTCACCACAAAGGTCGAGTGCAGCGACAGCAGCGTGCTCAGAAAGAATACCCAGACCACGGCACTGAGGCCTAAACCGGTACGGCCAAATAGCGCAGTGTATTGGCCGGCCACGAAAATACCTGCCAGCAGCAGATACGGAAACAGGTAGTGATATTTGTTGATCCACACCAGTTCCGGAAAGCGCGCGAGATCCTTGACGGCATCGAGATCGGTATTCAGGTTGTCCTGATCCATCAGCCAGCCCATATACGCGTACGCCGAACCGCGCTGCACCGGCGAATGCGGATCGCCGGGCTGATCGGAATGCCGATGGTGTTTGCGGTGATTGGCCGCCCACCAGATCGGCCCGCGCTGCGCGGCCGCGGCGGCGAGCGCGGCAAGCACGAACTGGAAGACACGCGAGGTGCGAAAAGCGTGATGCGAGAAATAACGATGCGAGCCCGCTTCCCACGCGAACACGCGGATAAAGAAACTGATGACCGCGCCAATCAGTAACGGCCACGTGAATGGCACGATAAAAACCGCCAGCGATGCGATATGCACCAGGTAGATGCGAAACTTGACTACGGCCAGACTCTCGGCCTGTTGAATCCCGGTCATTTTCATGAAGTCAGCCTCTCGGGCCAGAGCAGCGGTTTTTTGTGCCGGGCGGCATGCGTTCCGGAATGGCTTGCTTTGACATGGTTCTACTCCGTTTATCTTTTATGGGAATGAGCGACGCATCAAGCTCCGGCGCATAGCCGCGGATATGCTAACAGGCGTAATAGCTCAGCCATTAATAAAGGCAGTGATCGGGCCGCCCCGCGGCGCTTGCTCAGCGCCGTCGTGGTATTGGGATGCGGATTTATCGATCCGGCGACCATTGGATATCTGGCGCCGGCAAACTGCTGTTTATCGGCGCCATTGGCGCGAACTTTAGGATCGCAACCGGGTGCGGGCCCGGATTTGATTAACGCGGCGCCATCGAAGCCGATGCGGACTGGGCGCGCTGCAGCCATTCGCGGTTGTGTTCCCGCGCGTGGCGCGGCCAGTGCTTCGCGTCGTGCAGGATGTCCGCGTACAGGCTGTGGGCGCGCTGGCGATCCTGCTGGTCGGGTTGCTGGGCGAGCCAGTCGGCAAACAGGCAGCGCGGCGCCGCGTCGCTTGCGCACTTCAGTGCCCGTTCGAAAGCCGCGCGGGTGCCGGTCGAAGCCGACGCGGCGAGCGTGCGCGCATACAGCAACGCCGGTTCGGCCTGATCGCGCGCTGGCGGGTGAGCGTCGAACAGCCGCATCAGGGTCGCCTCGGCAGCCGGGGCTTGACCCACGGCAAACTGCGCGCGGGCCAGACCGAGCAACAGGCCGGGATCGTCGGCGAACGGTCCGCTGACTGCCTGCTGATAGTGATCGAGCGCTTCATCCGGCTTGCCGGCCTCCAGCAGCGCCGCGGCGAGGCGCATGCGGTGCTGCACCGTGGGCGCGCGATCGAACTCGATGCGCGCCTCGCGCAGCGCGCGATCGGGATCGACGAATTGCGAAATGGCGCGCGCGGCCACATATCCGCCGCGCGATTGACGCAGGCTCGGCAACAGTACGGCAAACAGATAGATGAGACTGCCGAGCAGCGGAAACACAAACAATATAAAAACCCAGTAAATATTTTGCCGGGTGCGGATGGCATGCACAGCAAAACAAAGCGCCACGATCACGTGTACGCCGATTCCAAAAAATGACATGTGTATTGAACCTTCGAGCCTGTCAACGAGCGCTTGACAGCTTTGTCGCGTACCGTTCGCGACCGTGTGTGGCCTCCGCTATCGAATATCTGCCGGATAGCGTTATGACGATTATACGGTGCGGGACTGAAAGGCAGCTTAAGGTGGAGATTCGTTGGCCGACTCGACGCCAGATTCGTCGGGATAATCGATGGAGGTCATTTGAGTCGCGCCTGCCGCGTTGCGCGGCGCACGCCGGTCACGACATCCGATCGGCGTGCCACAGCAAGCGCCTGGTTTCAGGACTTGCCCAGGTGAGCAATGACCGATCCTTCGGTCACTTCCGGCGCGGCCGCACCGATCGTGCCGGCATTTTTCGCGATCCAGTCCTTCGCTCTTTGCACGCTTTCATCGACCCCGGCCTTGTCCTGGCAAACGGTCAGCGAGAAGCCGCCGTCGCCGCTGCGCACCAGCGTGTACGCGACCAGGCCTTTGACGTTGCCCATCAGCTCCTGTACTTCTCCTTTGCGCTTGTCGAGCAGATCGAACAGATCTTTAGCGCCTTTTCCCGAATATCTTCTTAAAACAGTTTGCATGATTGCCTCCTCCGGTTCTGCAAGATAAGGCTGCACGATTCGAGTACCGCGAAGTCGAGCGGCTCCGCAATCATCGAGTGTACTAACCATGCCGGCGATGTAAAGCAATCGTCAAACTGCAGCGCAGCGTGCTGCGCGCGCGTGTATTCCTTCGATGGTTGTGTGTGCAGCAATGTCGCGAGGTCAGGGCCGAATCTGCGCTCGCGACATCGCAGCCGGTGTCAGCGGAACCGCTGCAGCGAAGCACTCTCTGCCTGTTCCGGCAGATTGAGCATCGCCGGCAGGGTCCTCAGCGCAGGCATGCCGCTCGTATCCGCCCAGCGGCCATCGCTGGTTTTATAGATGATGGTCGGCGTGCCGTCGAAGCCCATCTGCTTGAACAACGCCGAGTTCTTGTTCAGCTTCGACTGAGCCGAAAACGAAACGGGATTCAACGGCTTGATGCCGCCCGATTCGGTGGCTTCCGCGAAATTGACTTCGTTCTCGCGCAACAGCGCGACCGCGTCCTTCGCATCGAGCAGGGCGGCGGCCTTGCCGGACGAGTCGGCCTTCAGAAAACCCAGCGGAATCCAGCGCACTTGCAGTCCGACCGCTTCATACGGCTGGAAGGCCTGCCACGCGTAGTGACAGAAAATGCAGTTCGGGTCCATGAACACATAGATCGTGGACTTCACCTTGTCACCCGTCGCGCCTTCGACGATCACCGACGTGTTGTCCAGTTGCGCTACGGCAGACGCCGGCAGATACGTCGGCGCCGGCTGTTGGGCTGCATCAGCGAGGGGCGAAATCGCCAGAATGGTCGCCAGAACGGCGGGACCGAAAGCTTTCATTTTTCTACCAACTCCACGCGAAAAGAGATCACGTG
The DNA here is from genome assembly GCA_035536055.1 of Paraburkholderia sp. Taxonomy (GTDB): domain Bacteria; phylum Pseudomonadota; class Gammaproteobacteria; order Burkholderiales; family Burkholderiaceae; genus Paraburkholderia. Next base: position 23,926 of record DATLOW010000292.1, read on the forward strand.
GGACTCTAACAGACGATCGCGCTTTCTGATGTATCGGCCATCGACCGGCGCAGCGATTCACTAGTCCTTCGCAACCGTGCTCGGCTCCACTGCGCGGAAATGCCAGCCGTCGCTTTCCTTGACATACACCGCGACGATATGGCCGCGCTCCTGCCGGAACGTGCCGTCGCCTTTCGGCACTTCGACGGAAAACTCCGCAATGCTGAAGCCGCCGTCGCCTTGCGGCTGCGCATCGATCACGTGGATATGATGCTGTTTCGCGCCCGAGCTGAAGCGCTGTTCGTAATACTGCCGGAGCGCCGTGCGCCCTTTGACGATCTTGCCGGCAGGCGACACCAGCACGCCGTCTTCAGCGTACAGCTGCGCCATCGCATCGGCATTCTTCGCCGCATAGTTGCTGTCGTACAGCTGACCGAGCTTCGCGGCCGCGGATTGCGCTTCCTGCGACGTAGGCAGCGATGCATTCGCATCCGGTGTCGCGGCGCACGCAAACGTGCTGGCGGCGAAAAATGCGGCAAGCGATAGCGGGACAGTTCTTTTCACGTTGGAACTCCGTTGCTCGAATGGCGGGGAAGATCGCGCATCTGAGTGGACGATCGGCTTCACTGCGACGGGTACGAACCGAACCTCCACGATGGTGTGCGGACGATAGCATGTACGTCGAGCGGCTGTATTTCGAAGGGCTTTCGGCGCGGACCGGGGCGGCGCGCCGTGTGTCTTTCGAAACGCCCGTACACTGATGCTTTCGGACCACGGTCCGCCACACGAGGCCCGCGCATGCCGACGCTTGCCCTGATTGTGCTGACGGTCGCGATAACCGTGATCGTCGTGCTGCTGATCGCGAACCTGACCAGCGGCGAAAAGAAGATCGAACACAAGATCGAACGGCTCTATACGAGCGACGATCCGCAGTTCATCCGCTCGATGGGGCTGCTGCTCGGGCCGCCGGTGGTCGGCGGCAACCGCTTCGAGGTGCTCGTCAACGGCGACCAGATCTTTCCGTCGATGCTCGCAGGCATCCGCTCGGCGCGCCATACGATCACCTTCGAAACCTTTATCTACTGGTCCGGCACGATCGGCGAGGAAATCGCGCGTGCGCTCTCCGAGCGGGCGCGCGGCGGTATCGCCGTGCATGTGCTGCTCGACTGGGTCGGCTCGGCGAAGATGGACCGGCGCTATCTACAGATGCTGCGCGACGCGGGCGCGGCAGTGATCCAGTATCACAAGCCGCACTGGACCGGCCTCGGCCGCATGAACGACCGCACCCACCGCAAGCTGCTGGTGATCGACGGACACATCGGCTTCACGGGCGGCGTCGGCATCGCCGACGAGTGGAGCGGTCACGCGCAGGACGACAAGCACTGGCGCGATACGCACTTTCGCGTCGAGGGCCCAGCGGTCGGACAGATGCAGGCGGTGTTTATGGACAACTGGGTCAAGGCGACCGGCAACGTGCTGCACGGGCCGCGATATTTTCCGCACATCGATGCGGCCGGCGACGGCCTCGCGCATATGTTCAGCAGCTCGCCTTCGGGCGGCAGCGACGACATGGAACTGATGTACCTGATGGCGATCACCGCCGCGACGCATTCGATTCATCTGTCGAGCGCGTACTTCGTGCCGGACAAGCTGACGATCAACGCGATCGTCGAAGCCGCGAAGCGCGGCGTGCAGGTGCACATCATTACGCCCGGCAAGCGGATCGACACTCACACGGTGCGCGAGGCGTCGCGCGCGTGCTGGGGCGATCTGCTCGAAGCAGGCGTGCGGATGTACGAGTATCAACCGACGATGTTTCACTGCAAGCTGCTGGTCGTCGACGAGTATCTGGTGTCGGTCGGATCGACCAACTTCGACAGCCGCTCGTTCAAGCTCAACGACGAGGCCAATCTGAACATCTACGACCGCGATTTCGCGCGCCAGCAGACGGCGATTTTCGACGCCGACCTCGCACGCGCGAAGCGCATCACGCTGGACGACTGGCGCCGGCGTCCGCTAGCCGAAAAGCTGCTGGAACGCGTGGTCGCGTTGCTTGATTCGCAGCTTTGACCGCGCGTCATCTCAGAAGTGAATGCCCGTCGAATGCCGCGATTGCCGCACGTGCTGACAGGCTGTTTTCAAGCTTCTCTCTGACTGCTGACTGCAGCAGACCCTGCTAGCATGCCTTCGACACCGTTGCCTGAAGCAAGGCGCACACGGTGCATCGACGCGTGACGCCCGCGCGCTGCTCAAAGGGACTAAAGGCTGAAGACACGATGAATTCACTCTATCGCGGAATGGACCGTGCGGC
>DATLOW010000293.1:0-8349 GCA_035536055.1 Paraburkholderia sp.
CACGGTGAACCCGGGCGAGGCTTTCCTCGACCGCATGATCGCGATGGTGGAAGGCGCGAAGCGGCAGAAGACGCCGAACGAAATCGCGCTGACCATCCTGCTGGTTGCGCTGACCATCGTGCTGCTGCTCGCTACCGCGACGCTGCTGCCGTTCTCGATGTACGCAGTCGACGCGGTCAAGGCCGGCCACGTGGTGACCATCACTGCACTGGTTGCGCTGCTGGTGTGTCTGATTCCGACCACCATCGGCGGTCTGCTGTCCGCGATCGGTGTGGCCGGCATGAGCCGCATGATGCAGGCCAACGTGATCGCCACCTCGGGCCGCGCGGTCGAAGCAGCCGGCGACGTCGACGTGCTGCTGCTCGACAAGACCGGCACGATCACGCTCGGTAACCGTCAGGCTTCGGCCTTCGTGCCGGCGCCGGGCGTCACCGAAGAAGCCCTCGCGGATGCCGCGCAGCTGTCGTCGCTGTCCGACGAAACGCCGGAAGGCCGTAGCGTGGTGGTGCTCGCCAAGCAGCGCTTCAATATTCGCCAGCGCGATATGGCGGTGCTGCATCCGGTGTTCATCCCGTTCAGCGCGCAGACCCGCATGAGCGGCGTCGACCTCGCCGAGCGCGAGATCCGCAAGGGCGCAGCCGAAGCCGTGAAGACCTACGTCGAAGCGCGCGGCGGCCGGTTCCCGGCGGAAGTGCAGAACGTCGTCAACGAAGTCGCCCGGCGCGGCAGCACGCCGCTGGTGGTGGCCGAGAAGAACGAGCAGGGCACCCGCGTGCTGGGCGTGATCGAGCTGAAGGACGTGGTGAAGGGCGGCATCAAGGAGCGTTTTGCCGAACTGCGCAAGATGGGCATCAAGACCGTGATGGTGACCGGCGACAACCGGCTGACCGCCGCAGCGATTGCGGCCGAAGCAGGCGTCGACGATTTCCTCGCGGAAGCGACCCCGGAAGCGAAGCTCGCGACGATCCGTGCGCACCAGGCAGAAGGGCGTCTGGTGGCGATGACCGGCGACGGCACCAACGACGCGCCGGCGCTCGCGCAGGCCGACGTCGCGGTGGCGATGAACACCGGTACGCAGGCCGCGAAGGAAGCGGGCAACATGGTCGACCTCGATTCGAACCCGACCAAGCTGATCGAGATCGTCGAGATCGGCAAGCAGATGCTGATGACGCGCGGTTCGCTGACCACCTTCTCGATCGCCAACGACGTCGCCAAGTACTTCGCGATCATCCCGGCGGCGCTCGCGTCGACCTACCCGCAACTGCGCGTGCTCGCCGTGATGCATCTGACCACGCCGGCGTCGGCGATCCTGTCGGCGGTGATCTTCAACGCGGTGATCATCGTGATGCTGATTCCGCTGGCGTTGAAGGGCGTCAAGTACCGCGCGATCGGTGCCGCCGCGCTGCTGCGCCGCAACCTGCTGATCTACGGTCTGGGCGGCCTGATCCTGCCGTTCCCGTGCATCAAGCTGATCGATATGGTGCTGGCGGCGTGCGGCTGGGCTTAACCCGGACGCCAACCCGCGCGTTGAATTGAGGAAACCATCATGAAATCCATGTTTCGTCCGCTGATCGTGCTGTTCGTCGTGTTGACCGCGATTACCGGTCTCGCGTATCCGGCCGTGATGACGGGCTTCGGCCAGGCAGTGTTCAACTACCAGGCGAACGGCAGCATCGTCGAACAGAACGGCAAGGTGGTCGGCTCCGAGCTGATCGGCCAGCAGTTCGATGCGCCGAAGTACTTCTGGGGCCGTCTGTCGGCCACCTCGCCGATGCCGTACAACGCAGCCGGTTCGAGCGCATCGAACATCGGTCCGTTGAATTCGGCGTTGACCGATGAAGTGAAAGGCCGCCTCGACGCACTGAAGGCCGCCGGCACCGATATGTCGCAGCCGGTGCCGGTCGACCTGGTGACGTCGTCGGGCAGCGGTCTCGACCCGGAAATCTCGCCGGCCGCGGCGGCTTACCAGGTCGCGCGCGTCGCCAAGGCGCGCAACCTGCAGCCGACCGACGTGCAGGCGCTGGTCGACCGCTATACGAGCGGCCGCACCTTCGGGCTGATCGGCGAAGCGCGTGTGAACGTGCTGAAGCTGAACCTCGCGCTCGACGCGATGCAACACAGCTGACGCGCGCGCGCATCGCAAGCCGGGGCGGCGCCCGCGCGGGCGCCGCCCCGCTCGTCATTTGCACGCCGCGAACCAGGCGTGTCACCATGAGCGATGCGATGCGCGGCAGCGAGGCCGCGCACGCTCGCAGCATCACCGGCCGGCAACGGCCCGAACCCGTATGAATCGACCCGATCCGGACGAATTACTCGGCAAGTTGCAACGCGAAGAAGAGCGGCGCCAGCGCGGCAAGCTGAAGGTGTTTTTCGGCGCGTCGGCGGGCGTCGGCAAGACCTATGCGATGCTGCTGGCCGCACGGCGGCGCATGGAAGAAGGCGTCGACGTAGTGGTGGGCATCGCCGAGACGCACGGCCGCACCGAGACCGCCGCGCTGCTCGACGGGCTCGACGTGCTGCCGCTCGCGCGCATCACGTATCGCGGCCGCATGCTCGGCGAGTTCGATCTCGACGCCGCGCTCGAGCGCAAGCCGCAACTGATCCTCGTCGACGAACTCGCGCATTCGAACGTGACCGGCGCGCGCCACGCGAAGCGCTGGCAGGACGTGTACGAACTGCTCGATGCCGGCATCGATGTGTACACGACCGTCAACGTGCAGCACCTCGAAAGCCTGAACGACGTGGTCGGCCAGATTACCGGCATCCGCGTGTGGGAGACGGTGCCCGACCGCGTGTTCGACCGCGCCGACGAAGTGACGCTGGTCGATCTGCCCGCCGAGGAACTGCTCGATCGCATGCGCGACGGCAAGGTCTATCTGCCGCAGCAGGCCGAGCGCGCGGTGCGCAACTTCTTTCGCAAAGGCAATCTGATCGCGCTGCGCGAGCTCGCGCTGCGGCGCACCGCCGATCGCGTCGATGCGCAGATGCGCGAATATCGCGCCGACCGTTCGATCCAGCATATCTGGCAGGCGCGCGAGCGGCTGCTGGTGTGCGTGGGCCCGGGGCCCGAAGCGCCGCGCCTCGTGCGCGCGGCCGCGCGCCTCGCCGCGGCGCTGAAGGCCGACTGGATCGCGGTGTACGTCGAAACGCCGAAGCTGCAGCGGCTCCCCGATGCGCTGCGCGAACGCACGCTGAACGCATTGCGTCTGGCCGCCGATCTCGGCGCGGAAACCGCCACGCTGGCCGGCGCCGACGCCATCGCGACGCTGGTCGGCTATGCGCGCGTGCGCAACGTCTCGAAGCTGGTGGCCGGCGGTTCGTCGCGCCTCGGCATGTCGCGCTGGCTGCGCCGGCCGTTCGGCGAGCGCATCGCCGAGCGCGCCGACGACCTCGACCTGACGCTGATCCGCGCGATGACCGACGAAGGCAGCGCGCGCGACCTGCTGCAGAACGCCGACGCAAGTGCATGGCGCGACGCGTTGCGCAATGCGCGCTTGCGGCGCTCGCCGCGCTCCGCGTATGCGTGGGCCGCGGCGATCTGCGCGTTCGTCACGTTTATCGCGAGCATGCTGATCGGCCGCATCGATCTCGCGAACCTCGTGATGCTATATCTGCTCGGCGTGATCTTCGCCGCGGTCAAGCTCGGCCGCGGACCGGGCGTGCTGCTGTCGTTCCTGAGCGTCGCGGCGTTCGACTTCTTTTTCGTGCCGCCGCGGTTGTCGCTGTCGGTCACCGATACCCAATACCTGCTGACCTTCGTCGGCATGCTGCTGACCTCGCTGGTGATCAGCCATCTGACCTCGAGCCTGCGCCGCGAAGCGAGCGTTGCGCAGCGTCGCGAGCAGCGTACCAGCGCGATGTATGCGATGGCGCGCGAACTGGCCGCGGCGCTGACTACCGAGCAGATCGTCGGCATCGGCAGCCGGCACGTCAGTGAGGTGTTCCGCGCGCGTGTCGCGATCCTGCTGCCGGACAGCGCGGATCAGGTCAAACAGAAAGTCGACGACCCGGACATCCAGTTCCTGCTCGACGGCCCGATGCTCGACAGCGACGTCGGCCAGTGGGTGTACGACCAGCAGAAGCCCGCCGGCCACGGCACCGATACGCTGCCCGCGGCGGCCGCGTTGTACCTGCCGCTGAAAGCGCCGATGCGCACCCGCGGCGTGCTGGCGGTGAAGATGCAGGACGAACGCGAACTCGACGTGCCCGAGCAGCAGCGCATGCTCGAAGCGTTCGCCGCGCAGATCGCGCTCGCGCTCGAGCGCGTGCACTACGTCGAGATCGCGCGCGATGCGCTGGTCAATATGGAATCGGAGCGCTTGCGCAATTCGCTGCTGTCGGCGATTTCGCACGACCTGCGCACGCCGCTGACCACCATCGTCGGTTTCTCGTCGATGCTGGCGCAGGCGCGTGCCGCGCAGAACGCCGCCGAAGGTGCGGCCGCGCATGCGCATTCCGAAGACGCGTTGCTGGAAGCGCAGCGCACCCAGGCGCAGGCGATCGACGATCTCGTCGAAGCGATCCACGAAGAGTCGATGCGCATGGCCGGCATCGTCACCAATTTGCTCGATATGGCGCGGTTGCAGGCGGGCGGCCTGCAACTGAACCGGCAATGGTCGCTGCTCGAGGAAACCGTCGGCGCGGCGCTGCGCACCTGCCGGCGCGTGCTCGAACGGCATCCGGTGCAGGTGCAGCTGCCGGCCGACCTGCCGCTGCTGCAGCTCGATGCGGTGTTGATGGAGCGGCTGTTCTCGAACCTGTTCGAGAACGCCGCGAAGTACACGCCGCCGGATACGCCGCTCGTCATCGGCGCGCAGCGCATCGACGAAGACGGCAAGCCGTATGTGCGCGTCACCGTCGACGATTGCGGGCCGGGGTTGCCGGCCGGCATGGAGGCGCGCATCTTCGAGAAATTCACGCGCGGCGAGAAGGAATCGGCCAAGCCCGGTATCGGCCTTGGCCTCGCGATCTGCCGTGCGATCGTCGATGCGCACGACGGTACAATCGGCGCGGCCAACCGGCTCGCCGCCGATGGCCGGATTGAAGGGGCGCGTTTCTGGTTCACGCTGCCGGTCGAAACGCCGCCGCCGGTGCCGGAAGTGCTCGATGAGACGCTCGACGACACCCTCGACGACACGCTCGACGAGACCCACGCCGAAGCGCCGCTCGCCCCGCCCACGACTACCAGACCCACCCATGAGTGATCCGAGCATTACGGTCGTCCTGATCGAGGACGAAAAACAGATCCGCCGGTTCGTGCGGGCTTCGCTGGAAGGCGAAGGGATCGTCGTGCACGATGCGCAAACCGGCAAGCAGGGGCTCGTCGAAGCGGCGACCCGCAAACCGGATCTCGTGATCGTCGATCTCGGCCTGCCGGATACCGACGGCCTCGACGTGATCCGCGAACTGCGCGGCTGGAGCGACCTGCCGGTGATCGTGCTGTCCGCGCGCACCCAGGAAAGCGAGAAAGTGGCCGCGCTCGACGCCGGCGCCGACGACTATCTGACCAAGCCGTTCGGCGTATCCGAGCTGCTCGCGCGGATCCGCGCGCATCTGCGCCGACGCAACCAGGCGGCCGCGAGCGATTCGCCGCAGGCGCATTTCGGCGCGGTCACCGTCGATCTGGCGTTGCGCCAGGTGTGGCGCGACGGCGAGCTGGTGCATCTGACGCCGATCGAGTACCGGCTGCTCGCCACGCTGGTGCGGCATGCGGGTCGCGTGCTGACGCACCGGCAGCTGCTGCGCGACGTGTGGGGGCCGTCGCATGTGGAGAGCCATCACTATCTGCGCATCTATATGGCCCATCTGCGGCAGAAGCTGGAGCGCGATCCGGCGCAGCCGGAGCATATCGTGACAGAGACGGGGGTCGGGTATCGGCTGGTCGGCGTGGCGTGAGGGGTGGGCTGCGCGGTGATTGGCGGCTTGTTAGCTGTTTGCCGCTTTGCTTGCCGCTGCCTTTCCGGCTGCTTGTCGCCTGGTTGTCGCCTGGTTGTCGCCTGCTTATCGGCCGTTTGCCGCTTTCTTCCCGCCTGACGCTCCCCTTCCGCCCGCTTCGCGTCGCGGCATAACGCCGCAATATATCGGTTTGCGCATACCCCGCGCTGCAAACTGTCGCCGCTTGATATAATTACGCGGCTGTAAGGACGGCCTTACGCATTCGCCTCAACGGGGACGACCCCATCCAATTGTGGGAGCGTTCTCGTGTCCTGGATTCTTCTCTTTATCGCTGGCCTGCTCGAAGTCGCATGGGCCGCGGGTCTGAAGTCCTCTGACGGTTTTACGCGGCTGTGGCCGTCGGTGTTCACCATCGTCACCGCGCTCGGCAGCTTCCTGCTGCTCGCCGCGGCGATGCGCGAACTGCCGCTAGGCACCGCATACGCCGTGTGGACCGGCATCGGCGCGGTCGGCGCGTTCGTGTTCGGCATCGTGATGATGGGCGAAGCGGTCACGCCGGCGCGGGTGGCCAGTGCGGTGCTGATCGTGGTCGGGTTGATCGGGCTCAAGCTGTCGTCCGGCCATTGAGGCTGGGCATTGCGCTTGGCACGATGCGTCCCCACGGAGCCTGGCTACCGACCTTGGCCACTGAGCCTGGCCACTGAGCCTGGCCACTGAGCGGCCCGCCGCGCCGCTTCCCGCCGCCACGTGCGGGGACTCCGCAAAAACCCTCGAGCGCGTGCGCAATCACTCAAAACAGCTAGAAAAACCGCATTTAAGCCGTCCCATTCGGGTTTTTCGCGACACTGGACAGCCTTGTCGAAGGGTGGATTCTGGATCGACGTGGCTATAATGAACCCAATTGTGCGACACGCACGCTCGTGTCCGTCCGCCTCACGTTACGAGGCATCGACCTTGAGGGTTATTGGGAAAGGCTTCGGCCCGACTCACCATGCCCTCCGCAGGCGGCTCCCTTGTGAGCCGCACTTTAAGTAGTAGATGTGTCCTTCGGGGCACGCCTGTGTAGTGAACGTAGGAATCGACGCCGTCTGTCGGTTTCCACATTGCATTGACCTGATTACCGTCAGGTCCCGCCCAGTCAGCGGCTTCATCTCCGCCGACAGGGCGGGGTGATGTTTGCAATTCCCGGGTCTCAGGCCAGGGTGTCGCTAGAAAAGATACGAGCGAAAGCTCGGCGCGTCATTGTTCGGGCTCATCTGCAGTACGGGTGAGTGTAGAGAACCTGCTGTACGACCAGCAGTAGCCTAGGAAGACATGCGTCACTGGTAACGGTGGGGTGTGAAGCTCTTCTGACAAGGTAGCCCCCGGATGTTTCGGGCAGATGTTGGCCGCGAGGTCGACATCTGGAGACTCCTAGCAGCAAGGGGGTCAAGGAGCTGGCTGGCTGATAGGGTTAATGTAAGTGAACTGCTGATAAACCTCGTAAACATTGCGATGCCAAAGCTGCTGTCAGGCATTAACCAAAAGGTACGTGGTCGGTTGCTCCGTTGATTGGTCGGAACACGTCGTCATTAGATCACCGGGGAAGAGGCAGAACCTACGTCAGTCGTGTGACATGCCGGGAACGTGGTAAGCCCGTATGGCTGCCTGCGGAACATTGCAGGCAGGCGAACCGCAAGGAACGCTGTTGGCCGTGCGGGTATGGGAGGACGGAAAAAGCGAATGCCGGGCTGGAACGGCGCGGATAGGAGTTGGAATATCACTCCACGCGAAAGCGGGCAGACTTCCGTCTGGTCTACCGTCGCAAGACGGCTGACTAACCTCTAGCGGAAATGGTGATTGCTGGTGGCCTCTTGGTCATCAGTGTTTGTATTCATCCCTAGTGGGAGCAAAACGCTCCCGCAAGGGACGTGTTGCTCTCCACGCGGGATTCATTTCTTCGAGTCGGAGAGCAGCATGAGAGAACTTGTCCAGAAAGACGGGTCTGCGCTCTCCCACGGGCCGGACAACTGGTACGCCGTAGATTGGCGTCGAGTTGAGCGGAACGTGAGAGGGATGCAGATACGAATTGCGAAGGCGACGCGGGAAAGTGACTGGCGCAGGGTGAAAGCCCTGCAACGCATGCTGACCCGCACGTTGTCCGCAAAGTTGTACGCGGTGCGACGTGTTACGCAGAACCAGGGTGCGCGAACGGCTGGAGTCGATCGCGAACTATGGGATTCGCCTGAAAGCCGATGGCTTGCTGTCGGCGGATTGAAGCGGCGCGGATACAGGCCTCTGCCATTACGGAGAGTCTTTATCCCCAAGGCCAACGGGAAGGAGCGCCCTCTGGGCATTCCGACCATGCGGGACAGGGCGATGCAGGCCCTGTATCTGCTGGCACTGGAGCCGGTGGCGGAATCGGCGAGCGACCCGAACTCGTATGGGTTCAGGATTAACCGCTCGACGGCCGAC
>DATLOW010000294.1:0-8924 GCA_035536055.1 Paraburkholderia sp.
GGCATCCGCTGCAGTGTGTGATGGAGGAAGCATGATTGCCCAGGAACTGGAAGTCAGCCTGCACATGGCGTTTATGGAAGCACGCCAGGCGCGGCATGAGTTCATCACGGTCGAACATCTTTTGCTGGCGCTGTTGGACAATCCGACCGCTGCCGAAGTGCTGCGCGCCTGCGCGGCCAACATCGAAGACCTGCGTCAGAACCTGCGCAACTTCATTCACGACAACACGCCGACCGTGCCCGGCACGGACGACGTCGATACGCAGCCCACGCTGGGTTTCCAGCGCGTGATCCAGCGCGCGATCATGCATGTGCAATCCACCTCGAACGGCAAGAAGGAAGTGACCGGCGCGAACGTGCTGGTGGCGATCTTCGGCGAGAAGGATTCGCACGCGGTGTACTACCTGCAGCAGCAGGGCGTGACGCGTCTGGACGTGGTGAACTTCATTTCGCACGGCATCGCGAAGACCAACAGCGCGGATGCGGCGAAGGCCAGCGACTCGAACGCCGAGAGCGACGAGGCTGCGGCGCAGAAGGAAACCCCGCTTGCGCAGTTCACGCAGAACCTGAACCAGATGGCCAAGGACGGCCGCATCGATCCGCTGATCGGACGCGAGGCGGAAGTCGAGCGCGTGGTTCAAGTGCTGTGCCGCCGACGCAAAAATAATCCATTGCTGGTCGGCGAAGCCGGCGTCGGCAAGACCGCGATCGCGGAAGGTCTTGCATGGCGGATCATGCGCGGCGAAGTGCCGGACATTCTGGCCGATGCGCAGGTGTATTCGCTGGACATGGGCGCGCTGCTTGCCGGTACCAAGTACCGCGGCGACTTCGAGCAACGTCTGAAAACGGTGCTGAAAGAGCTGAAAGAGCGTCCGCACGCGATTCTCTTCATCGACGAAATCCATACGCTGATCGGCGCGGGCGCTGCTTCGGGCGGTACGCTCGATGCATCGAATCTGCTGAAGCCGGCGTTGTCGTCGGGCACGCTCAAGTGCATTGGCGCGACGACCTTCACCGAATTCCGCGGCATCTTCGAAAAAGACGCGGCATTGTCGCGCCGCTTCCAGAAGATCGACGTGACCGAGCCGACCGTCGAGCAGACGGTGGCGATCTTGCGCGGTCTGAAGTCGCGTTTCGAAGAGCATCACGGCGTCAAGTATTCGTCGGGTGCACTGTCGGCGGCTGCTGAGCTGTCGGCGCGCTTCATCACCGACCGTCATCTGCCGGACAAGGCGATCGACGTGATCGACGAAGCAGGCGCCGCACAGCGCATCCTGCCGAAGTCGAAGCAGAAGAAGACGATCGGCAAAGGCGAGATCGAGGAAATTATCTCGAAAATCGCGCGTGTGCCGGCGCAAAGCGTGTCGCAAGACGATCGCAGCAAACTGCAGACGCTCGATCGCGATCTGAAGGCGGTCGTGTTCGGTCAGGATCCAGCGATCGACGCGCTGTCCGCTTCGATCAAGATGGCGCGCGCAGGCCTCGGCAAAACCGACAAGCCGATCGGCGCGTTCCTGTTCTCCGGCCCGACCGGCGTCGGCAAGACCGAAGTGGCGCGGCAACTCGCGTTCACGCTCGGCATCGAGCTGATCCGCTTCGACATGTCGGAGTACATGGAGCGTCACGCGGTGAGCCGTCTGATCGGCGCGCCGCCGGGCTATGTCGGCTTCGACCAGGGCGGTCTGCTGACCGAAGCCGTGACGAAGAAGCCGCACTGCGTGTTGCTGCTCGACGAAATCGAGAAAGCGCATCCGGACATCTTCAACGTGCTGCTGCAGGTGATGGACCACGGCACGCTGACCGACAACAACGGCCGCAAGGCAGACTTCCGCAACGTCATCATCATCATGACGACGAACGCGGGCGCCGAAGCGATGCAGAAGTCGTCGATGGGCTTTACGTCGCGCCGCGAAACCGGCGACGAAATGGCCGACATCAAGCGCATGTTCACGCCTGAGTTCCGCAACCGTCTGGATGCGACGATCAGCTTCCGCTCGCTCGATGAAGAAATCATCATGCGTGTGGTCGACAAGTTCCTGATGCAGCTGGAAGATCAACTGCACGAGAAGAAGGTCGACGCGCTGTTCACCGATGCGCTGCGCAAGCATCTGGCGAAGCATGGTTTCGATCCGCTGATGGGCGCGCGTCCGATGCAGCGTCTGATTCAGGACACGATCCGCCGCGCGCTGGCCGACGAACTGCTGTTCGGCAAGCTGATTAACGGTGGTCGCGTGACGGTGGACGTCGATCAGGACGAGAAGGTGCAGCTGACCTTCGACGAGCAGTCGCTGCCGCCGCGCAATCCGAATCCGGAAGCGGTCGAAGTGGACTGATCGAGGCTATCGGCTAACGGCTAACGGCCAAGCAAAGTCTGTTGAGCAAAACAACGGCGTGGGCAATGAGCCCACGCCGTTTTGTTTTGCGGCTTGCTTTACCGCGCGCCCGCGCGCGAGCAGCGCAACGCCGGCGCCACGCTCAACTAACGATCACTGCTTGCGGCGCTTCCGCGCCGTTGCATCGAAGTGGATCGGATTGTCCATGTACGCGTTCAGCTTGTCGCGTACCCACGATTCCGGATTGCCGACCGTCGAAATGATGCCCGTGGTCGCGCCGCCGCCCAGCAGCACCGCGAAGATGCCGCGCAACGGAAAGTCGCCGTATGCCGGGCCGCTGATGTCGAACGGTTGCGAGCGGATAAACATGTCCTCGGCGGTTGCGCCCATATCTGCCGCAAATGCCTGCGGAAACTGCAGCGCAAGGATGGTCGGATGCACGTGGTGGTAGTCGGAGCCGATCGCCGGATCGCCCAGCAGATAACTGCCGCCGGTGCCCCAATGCTGGCTGTCGAAGTCGCTGTTGACCAGATCACTGGTGTTCGGCGTGCGGCTCGACGGAATTTGCCACGGCATCACCGGCAACTTGAGCGCTCGGCTCAGACCTTCGCAGAAGTCGAAGTAACGGCCCCATTCGCGCGGCCCATAGCAGTAGCCATTCACATAGCCGCGTTGGGTGAAGTCGTCGGCCTCGTAGCGGTCGATCGCCAGAAAGTGCGGCTTCCATGCGCCGCTGTACACGCTGAGATTGTCGATGTACGTCGCAGTCTGCTGGGCGGCAACGAGCGGATCGTCGTCTTCGTAAATCCACTCGGACTGGCCGACGCCCCACAGATTGACCTGCCAGCCGAACGTGACGTTGGGCGCCACCGTGTACATCAGCCAGTTGACGGCGGCCACGTAGCCCTCGATGTCTTCGGTGATGCTGGCGGGAATCGTCGCGCTGACCGACCAATGGTCGAGCGCGGTCTGCAATGGGTCGCGCACGGGCATCGCGTAGTCCGGTGCGTAGCCGCCTTGCTGGCAGGCGCCGAGGAAGTCAGGATTCACGATAAAGGCGGCCGGCACCGGATGCGCGCTGTCGATGGTTTTTTTCGCGGTGTTCAGCGACAGGATCAGGTTCGCGAAGCTGTGCGCATGTTGATCAGCGTTGGCAAGCATCGTCGGCGTATCGCCGAGTGACAGGTTGCAGGTGTACGAGATCATTACCGGCAGCACCGGCTGTCCGCCGAGTTGAGTTTCAACGCTGCGTGCGAGCGAAATGGTGGTGGACGTCGCCGTATCTAGCGTCAGATAGGTGTTAGCGTCGCCGGCGCCGTCGTTGCCCGCGTATTTGAAAACGGATGATGCGCGTGCGGCTGCAAAATCGGCCTGGTTGCCGGGCGTGAGGTCCGCACAGCCGCCGAACGACAGGTACGCAGGAAACCCTGGCACATGCAGATCGGCGGATTTGGCGATCGATACGCTCAACGCGCTTGAGCCATCGCTCGCGACGACCAGTTGCGCGGGCACGTCGACCGCGTAGACGACGCCGCCCGACAGAAAAGCGCTGACCTGCACGCTGTAGGTGTCGGGCTTTACTGGTGCGCTAAACGCGGTGTCCTGCGTTTTGACCGCGACGGTCTGCACGTAGCTCATGCTGTCGCTGCTCAGACGAAGGGTGATCTGTTGCGACAACGCGGCGTCGGCGGTCATATCGATCGGCAGCGTGACGAAGCCGGTTGTTTTGACGGGCTTCTGTTTGACCGCGGAGTCGGTGACCTGTACGGTCTGCAGCTTGTTGGCGAGTTTCACATCGGGCACCGCGAAGCTGTAGTCGACGTTGTTGAGCGCGATCTGATCGATGCGGATCTGAGCGGTGCCGGTGGCGGGCAGCAGACGCAACTGCGTGGTTGTGTCGATGCGGCTCGTGAACGCGGCGAGCGTGCTGCCGCTGGCCTTGTCCACGACTGTCACGCCGAGCGTTTCGGTCTCGAGACCGGTCAGTGTGCCGATCGCGATATCGAGTGCGGCCGAACGCTGTATCGGACCGAACGACACGCTGGCGGGAACCGTGACGCCGGTCTGCACGCTCAACCGGCCCGGCGCTACGATGACGGGCGCAACGACCGTCATGTCGCCAGTGGCGACGTTATCGGCCTGAATCGTATAATCGCCCTGTGCGAGCGTGACATTGGTGGTGGCGCCGTATTGGAGCGTGACCGGCGTGATCTGGCTGCCGCGCACGAAGCGAACCGTGGGCGCTACGCTGGCCAGCGCGGGATCCGGCGCAGCCGCACACGCAACCGCGACCGTACCGTTGATGTCGGGCGACTGGTCCGCCGCAATGACGAACGAATCGACGTACGTGTCGGGATCGATGGTCAGGTTGCCGTTCACGCCGATCGTGATCTGGTCGCGCGAGTCCATCGCATGCGGCGCGGCGAAATTCAGCTTCAGCGATATCGCGAACAGATTCGTATCGAGCTGCACCGACTGCACCTCCGCAGTCGTCTCTACCCACGAATAGAACTGCGGATTGATGTCGGTCGCGGTGACAGCGGCGGGCGCATTGAAAGTCATCGCCAGATACTGGTTGACCTGTACCTGGCTTCCATCCTCATAGTGAATACTCGAAACGATCATCTGGCCGTACCACTCGCCAGCGCCCGCTGCAACAGCTGCTTCGTAGTCGATTCTCATATAGCCTCCGGAAAGAACAGTCGATAGCCGGCCTCCAGTCCGCGAGCGGACCAGGGCCAAACAGCTCTCCGACTTCCTTCCGGTCAGCCACGTCACGACCGGTTCGGAAAATATAGTTTGGATGGCGAATCAAACGGATTGCGCGAATCAGACAGGCAACTACGTGCGGGGAATTATAGAAACACGAAACACGAAAATTCAAACCCCGTTTGATGCCTGCAACGGGAAATGGATAACGAGTGTCAACACGAAATGAAAATGTCCGGGGCCCACAGGGTCCCGGCCACCGGTGCGGCGCGATCGTTTCAGTGCTTGCCGGTACTGCCGAATCCGCCTTCGCCGCGCTCGCTCGCGACGAACTCGTCGACGATATTGAACTCGGCCTGCACGACCGGCACGATCACCAGTTGCGCGAGCCGCTCCATCGGGTTCAACGTGAAGGCAGTCTGGCCGCGATTCCACGTCGAGATCATCAATTGACCCTGGTAGTCCGAGTCGATCAGGCCGACCAGATTGCCGAGCACGATGCCATGCTTATGGCCGAGCCCGGAGCGCGGCAGAATCAGCGCCGCATAGCCGGGATCGCCGACATGCACGGCGAGGCCGGTCGGCACCAGCGCGGTATCGCCGGGTTGCAGCGCGAGCGGTGCGTCGAGGCACGCGCGCAGATCGAGCCCTGCGCTGCCTTGGGTCGCGTAAGCGGGAAGGTAGTCGCGCATGCGCGCATCGAGAATCTTCAGGTCGAGTTTCATGCAGGTTGTCGGGCAGAAGGTAACAGGGTTCAGCGGGTCAGTTCGAAGGCGTCGGCGAGCAACTCGTACGAACGCAGCCGGGCCTGATAGCTGCCGGCCACCGTCAGTACGATCAGTTCGTCCGCGGTGAATTGTTCCTGCAACGCGTGCAGGCGCTCGGTGACGGTCTCGGGCGTGCCGATGATGCTGCGCGGCTTTTCGCGATCGATCACCAGCCGTTCGCGCGGCCCATACTCTTGCGCCACGCCTTGAGCAATCGATGGAATCGGCGCATTGAGTCCATAGGCCATTTGCACGCGGCGCAGATCGACTGCTTTCTCGAGGTCGGCGGCTTCCTGTTCGGTGTCGGCGCAAATCACGAACACGGCAGCCGCGAGATACGGCTTGTCTTCATTGCCGGCCTGAAAGCGGTCGCGATAGGCATGCGCGACCGCGTGTCCGAAGTGCGCATTGATAAAGTGCGCAAACGAAAAGCGCATACCGAGCTGCGCGGCCAACAGTCCGCCGAAATCGCTGGAGCCGAGCACCCACAGTTGCGGGCGCGTTTCGATTTGCGGCTGCAGCAGCACGCCGTACGCCAGATGATCGGACGGCAGCGTACCGTTCATCAGCCCCACCAGATCGGTGACCTGCTGCGCGAAGATATCGCCGCGATTGTAGGTGCCTGCCGCCACCGCTTGTGCGGTGCGCATGTCGCCGCCCGGCGCGCGCCCGACGCCCAGATCGACGCGGCCCGGGAACAGCGCTTCGAGCATCAGGAACTGCTCGGCGACCTTGAATGGGCTGTAGTACGGCAGCATCACGCCGCCGGAGCCGATGCGGATGCGCCGCGTCACACTGCCGAGGCGTGCCAGCATCACTTCGGGGCAGGGATTCGACACGCCGCGCAAGCCATGGTGTTCGGCGCACCAGTAACGCGTGTAGCCGAGATCGTCGGCCAGTTGCGCGAGTTCGACCGTGGCGGCGATCGCATCGGCCACGGTATGCCCGTCGATCACGGGCGTTTGGTCGAGCACGGAAAGTAGCGTCATGACAGCAGCACTCCGGAAAGCTTCAATGAGGGCGCGAGGCGAACGGCGGCGCGTGCAGCGATGCGCGGCGGGCGACTGCCGGCGCGTGCAAGGCCGCGCGCGGGCCGGCGGTTTACCGGTTCGGCCCGCTCAGCCGATCAGGCTCACATCCGGCAAACGCTGCGCGATTGCCGCAATCAGCGCGCGCGCCAACGCCTGTTTGTCGGCGCGCGGCAAACGCGTAATGCCGCTCGCCTCGAACAGCACGACTTCGTTGTCGTCGCGGCCGAAGGTTTGCGGACCGAGATTGCCGATCAGCAGCGGCACCTTCTTGCGCCGCCGTTTCTCTTCGCCGTTCACGTCGAGGTCGCCGCTTTCGGCCGCGAAGCCGACGCAAAACGGCGGATGCGTCAGATGCGCGACCGCCGACAGGATGTCCGGATTTTCGACGAAGCTGATTGCCGGCGCGGCGCGCTCGGCGGTCTTCTTGATCTTGTGGGGGCTCACATGCTCGGCGCGCCAGTCGGCGACCGCCGCGACGCCGATGAAAATATCGTAGTCGGACACCGCGCGCATCACCGCCGCATGCATCTGCTGCGCGGTCTGCACGTCTTCGCGGAACACGCCCCACGGCGTCTCGAGCGTGACCGGACCGGCCACCAGATGCACGTCGGCGCCGGCCTGTTGCGCCGCGCGCGCGAGCGCAAAGCCCATCTTGCCGCTCGACAGATTGGTGATGCCGCGTACCGGATCGAGCGGTTCGAAGGTCGGGCCGGCGGTCAGCAGCACGCGGCGGCCGGCCAGAATCTTCGGCTGGAAGAACGACACGATCGCTTCATAGGTGGCTTGCGGCTCCAGCATACGGCCGTCACCGATTTCGCCGCAGGCCTGCGAACCGGAGTCGGGGCCGAGCACCTGGATGCCGTCGCCGCGCAGCAGCGCGACGTTGCGCTGCGTAGCCGGATTTGCCCACATCTGACGATTCATCGCCGGCACTACCAGCAGCGGGCAGTCGCGCGCGATGCACAGCGTGGACAGCAGATCGTCAGCCATGCCGTGCGCGAGCTTCGCGAGAAAATCGGTGGAGGCGGGCGCGATCACGATCGCATCGGCTTCGCGCGACAGATCGATATGCGGCATGTTGTTCGGGATGCGCGCATCCCACTGGCTGGTGTAGACGGGGCGCCCGGACAGCGCCTGCATCGTGACCGGCGTGATGAACTGCGTGGCCGCGTCTGTCATCGCGATCTGCACGGTCGCGCCGGCCTTGACCAGCAGGCGCGTCAGTTCGGCGATCTTGTAGCAGGCGATGCCGCCGGTCATGCCGAGCACCAGGTGCTTGCCGGCCAGCTCGCCGGCGGGCGCGGCGGTGGACGCGTTGGCGTGCGTGCTGGTGTGCGTGTTAGTGGACGCCTCAGCCGCTGCCCTGGTGGGCGCCTCAGCGGTCGCCTCAGCGCTCGCGCCGTTGCCGGCGCGGCCGCCCGCGGGTTTGTGCGGCGGCTGATTGCCCGCCGCACCGCCGGCCGACGCGCTCAGCGCGCCTTCAGTCGTTTCATTTGCCACCTGATGCCTCCGACAAAGCATGGCTGCCTGTGCCCCGCGCGCACGCGGCGCAGACGCGAGGCGCGGCTTCGAAGCCTGCGCGCCGCGTCGTTAGCGCGCGCCGCGCACGCGCCGCAATTCGTCGATCACGAGCAGCACTGCGCCGATCGTGATCGCACTGTCGGCCAGATTGAACGCGGGCCAATGCCAGCGGCCGACGTGGAAATCGAGAAAGTCGATGACGTGGCCGTACATCAGGCGGTCGATCACGTTGCCGAGCGCCCCGCCGAGAATCAGCGCGAGCGCCGTGCAGAACATTTTCTGCGCGCCGTGCCGCTTGAGCAGATAGCAGATCACCAGCGCCGCGACCACGCCCAGCGCGGTGAACGCCCAGCGCTGCCAGCCGCCCGCCATCGCGAGAAAGCTGAAGGCCGCGCCGCGGTTGAACACCAGCACGAGGTTGAAGAACGGTGCGATCGCGTGCGACTCGCCGTACGCGAACA
Source organism: Paraburkholderia sp. (assembly GCA_035536055.1). Classification (GTDB taxonomy): domain Bacteria; phylum Pseudomonadota; class Gammaproteobacteria; order Burkholderiales; family Burkholderiaceae; genus Paraburkholderia. Next base: position 8,822 of record DATLOW010000294.1, read on the forward strand.
CCCGCGCGACCGCGATTTTGGTCAGCTGGTCGGCGAGGATCACGATCAGCGCGACGCCCAGCCACGGCGCGAGCGATCCGCCCGCCGGTTTCGACAGGGTTCT
>DATLOW010000295.1:0-8285 GCA_035536055.1 Paraburkholderia sp.
CGATGGGCTTCGGCCTGCCGGCCGCGATGGGCGTGAAGATCGCGCATCCGGACGATGAAGTGGTGTGCATCACCGGCGAAGGCTCGATCCAGATGTGCATTCAGGAGCTGTCGACCTGCAAGCAGTACGAGACGCCGGTCAAGATCATCTCGCTGAACAACCGCTATCTGGGCATGGTGCGCCAGTGGCAGCAGATCGAATACAGCAAGCGCTATTCGCATTCGTATATGGATGCGCTGCCGGACTTCGTGAAGCTCGCCGAAGCGTACGGCCATGTCGGCATGCGCATCGAAAAGACTTCGGATGTTGAAGGCGCACTGAAAGAAGCGCTGCGCCTGAAAGATCGCACGGTGTTTCTCGACTTCCAGACCGATCCGACCGAGAACGTCTGGCCGATGGTACAGGCCGGCAAGGGCATCACCGAGATGCTGCTCGGATCGGAAGATCTATAACGACGTCGGCCTCACGCCGGCTTCGCTGCGCGCGGCTTCAAAAAAGGCGCAAGGCGGGCGAAGCGGCGCGGCCGGTGCGGATAAATCTGTTTATCGACATCTGGAACAAGCAATCATGAGACACATCATTTCCGTGCTGCTGGAAAACGAACCGGGCGCGTTATCGCGCGTCGTCGGGCTCTTTTCGGCGCGCGGCTACAACATCGAAACCTTGACGGTGGCGCCGACCGAAGACCGTTCGCTGTCGCGCATGACCATCGTGTCCATTGGCTCGGACGACGTGATCGAGCAGATCACGAAGCATCTGAACCGCCTGATCGAGGTGGTGAAAGTGGTCGACCTGACCGAGGGCGCCCACATCGAGCGCGAGCTGATGCTGATCAAGGTGAGGGCGGTCGGCAAGGAACGTGAAGAGATGAAGCGGATGTCGGATATCTTCCGCGGCCGCATCATCGACGTCACCGAGAAGACGTACACGATCGAGCTGACGGGCGCGAGCGAAAAGCTCGACGCGTTTATCGAAGGGCTCGATGCGACCGCGATTCTTGAGACCGTGCGCACAGGTGGCTCGGGCATTGGGCGCGGCGAACGCATTCTTAAGGTTTGACGCCGCTGGTTTCGCTACAGTAATCGACGTGGCCGTTCTTATGCGTTTCGTGCATGACGGCCACGCAATAATGCGCAGTATTTGTGCAGTACTTGAATTCACCGTATATCCCAAGGAACAGACATGAAAGTTTTCTACGATAAGGACGCCGACCTCTCCCTGATCAAAGGCAAGCAGGTCACGATCATCGGCTACGGCTCGCAAGGCCATGCACACGCACTGAACCTGAAGGAAAGCGGTGTGAAGGTGACGGTCGGCCTGCGCAAGGGCGGCGCTTCGTGGAGCAAGGCGGAGAACGCCGGCCTGACCGTGAAGGAAGTGGGCGAAGCCGTGAAGGGCGCCGACGTCGTGATGATGCTGTTGCCCGACGAGCAGATCGCCGAGGTGTACAAGAACGAAGTGCACGCCAACGCCAAGCAAGGCGCGGCGCTCGCGTTCGCGCACGGCTTCAACGTGCACTACGGCCAGGTGATTCCGCGTGCCGACCTCGACGTGATCATGATTGCGCCGAAGGCCCCGGGCCACACGGTGCGCAGCACGTACTCGCAAGGTGGCGGCGTGCCGCACCTGGTGGCAGTTGCGCAGGACAAGTCGGGCGCGGCGCGTGACATCGCGCTGTCGTACGCAGCGGCTAACGGCGGCGGCCGTGCCGGCATCATCGAAACCAACTTCCGCGAAGAAACCGAAACCGACCTGTTCGGCGAACAGGCCGTGCTGTGCGGCGGTACCGTCGACCTGATCAAGGCCGGCTTCGAAACGCTGGTGGAAGCGGGCTACGCGCCGGAAATGGCGTACTTCGAGTGCCTGCACGAACTGAAGCTGATCGTCGACCTGATCTACGAAGGCGGCATCGCGAACATGAACTACTCGATCTCGAACAACGCCGAGTACGGCGAGTACGTGACGGGTCCGCGCATCATCACCGACGAAACCAAGAAGGTGATGAAGGACGTGCTGAAGGACATTCAGACCGGCGAATACGCGAAGAGCTTCATCATCGAAAACCGCGCCGGCGCGCCGACGCTGCAATCGCGTCGCCGTATCACGGCCGAGCACCAGATCGAGCAGGTCGGTGCGAAGCTGCGCGCGATGATGCCGTGGATCGCGAAGAACAAGCTGGTCGACCAGTCGAAGAACTGATCGCGGCGCCGGGCTTGCCCGGTTGCCTTGCCTGCCGCGTTGCGCGTGCCTCGCGCATGCGCCGCGCCGGGCGTTTCCCCAAGCCGTCCAGGTGTGCTGAACCCTGGACGGCTTTTGTTATGCTACGGGTTTTACAAGAATACTGAAGCCATCCATGAATTACCCTCATCCGATCATCGCGCGCGAAGGCTGGCCGTTCATTGCGATCGCTGCCGTCGTGGCGATATTGGTTCATGCAATCCTGGGGTTCGGCATTGCGTGGCTGTTCTGGCTGCTGCTGATCTTCGTCGTGCAGTTCTTCCGCGATCCGCCACGGCCGATTCCGACGCAGCCCAATGCGGTGCTGTGTCCCGCCGACGGCCGTATCGTCGCGGTCGAAACCGCGCACGATCCTTACGCGAATCGCGAGGCGCTGAAGATCAGCGTGTTCATGAACGTGTTCAACGTGCACTCGCAGCGCTCGCCGGTCGATGGCGCGATTTCGAAGGTGCAGTACTTTCCGGGCCTCTATCTGAATGCGGCGGTCGATAAGGCGTCGACCGAAAACGAGCGCAATGCGCTGGTCATCGAAACCGCCGGCGGCGCGACGGTCACGTCGGTGCAGATCGCCGGGCTGATCGCGCGGCGCATTCTTTGCTACGTACGTGCAGGAGAGCCGTTGACGCGCGGCCAGCGATACGGCTTTATCCGCTTCGGTTCGCGCGTCGACGTGTATTTGCCGATGGGCAGCCGTCCGCGTGTGTCGATCGGCGAGAAGGTGTCCGCCTCGTCGACCATTCTGGCCGAACTATAAGGCGGCACAGGGAGACTCCTATGGCCGCACTCAAACCGCGTCGCCCCCGTCCGAGCGCGCCGCCGCAGCCGCGGCCGGTACGCCCGTTTCGACGCAACAAGCCGGCCGCCGAGGCGGGGCCGGTGGTGATCGATAGCCGGCGCGCCGCGCGTCAGCAGTTCTTGCGCAAGCGCGGTATTTACCTGCTGCCGAACGCGTTTACTACCGCCGCGCTGTTCTGCGGGTTCTTCGCCGTGGTGCAGGCGATGAACGTGCGCTTCGAAGTCGCGGCGATCGCGATTTTCGTTGCGATGGTGCTCGATGGCATGGACGGCCGCGTCGCACGTATGACACATACGCAAAGTGCATTCGGCGAGCAGTTCGACAGCCTGTCGGATATGGTGTCGTTCGGCGTCGCGCCGGCGCTGGTGATGTACGAATGGGTGCTGAAAGACCTCGGGCGCTGGGGGTGGCTGGCGGCGTTCATCTACTGCTCGGGCGCGGCGCTGCGGCTCGCGCGCTTCAATACGAACATCGGCGTGGTCGACAAGCGCTTCTTCCAGGGCATGCCGAGTCCGGCCGCGGCGGCGCTGATCGCCGGCTTCGTGTGGCTCGCCACCGATAACCGCGTACCGCTGAAGCTCGTGTGGCTACCGTGGGTCGCGTTCGCGCTGACCGTGTATGCCGGCGTGACGATGGTGTCGAACGCGCCGTTCTACAGCGGCAAGGCGCTCGACGTCCGGCATCGCGTGCCGTTCGCGGCGACGCTGGTGGTCGTGATGCTGTTCGTGCTGGTGTCGTCCGATCCGCCGCTGATGCTGTTCGGCCTGTTCGTGCTGTACGGGCTGTCCGGCTATGTGTTCTGGGCGTATCAGGCGGTGCGCGGGCGCGCCAATCCGGCGCGTTCGTCGCAGCGGCCTTCGTGACGTGCCGCTGGCCGTGCCGGCAGCGGGCGTCATAAGCGGTGTTGTCAGCAGTGTCATCAGCAAGTCACACATCGAACGGCAGCCTGCGGGCTGCCGTTTTTGCGTATCGGCCAAGCTGGGTGAAAGCGCGGTCGGCGACAGCCCGCCTGCCGTTGCCGCGAATTGCAGGAAATCCGGAATGCCGCTATAGTCGCTGGCATGGCACTTTTCAAGTTCCCCTTCCTGACTCTGCAAGCCGGCGCGCTACTAGGCTCGCTAGCTCTAGCGCGCCTGTCGCGCTGACCGTTTTCGCCCTCCGTCTGCCTCGTCGTTGTTAGCGTCGCCAGCCGGTGGCGCAAACACCCGAACTCCCGTTTTTTCCGCTTCTTTCCGTTTTTAAATTCGTTTTCGTCTCGCTCAAGAACCGAATTGAGATCGTCCCCGGAGACCCGACATGGCAGACAACAAATTGATCATTTTCGACACGACGTTGCGTGACGGCGAGCAATCGCCCGGCGCGTCGATGACGAAGGAAGAGAAAATCCGCATCGCGAAGCAGTTGGAGCGGCTCAAGGTCGACGTGATCGAAGCCGGCTTCGCCGCCAGCTCGAACGGCGACTTCGACGCGATCCACACGATCGCGTCGACCATCAAGGACAGCACCGTCTGCTCGCTCGCCCGCGCGAACGACAAAGACATCCAGCGCGCCGCCGATGCGCTGAAGCCCGCCGACCATTTCCGGATTCACACGTTTATCGCCACCTCCGCGCTGCACATGGAGAAGAAGCTGCGCATGACGCCGGACCAGGTGTTCGAGCAGGCGAAGCTGGCGGTGCGTTTCGCGCGCAAGTTCACCAACGACGTCGAGTTTTCGCCGGAAGACGGCAGCCGCTCGGATATGGACTTCCTGTGCCGCGTGCTCGAAGCGGTGATCAACGAAGGCGCGACCACCATCAATATTGCCGATACGGTTGGCTACGGCGTGCCGGAGCTGTACGGCAACCTCGTGAAGACCTTGCGCGAGCGCATTCCGAATTCGGACAAGGCGGTGTTCTCCGTGCATTGCCACAATGACCTCGGCATGGCTGTGGCGAATTCGCTGGCCGGCGTGCAGATCGGCGGTGCGCGTCAGGTGGAGTGCACGATCAACGGTTTGGGCGAGCGCGCCGGCAATACGTCGCTCGAAGAAATCGTGATGGCGGTGAAGACCCGCAAGGATTATTTCGGGCTCGACCTCGGCATCGATACCACGCAAATTGTGCCGGCTTCGAAGCTGGTGTCGCAGATCACCGGTTTCGTCGTGCAGCCGAACAAGGCGGTGGTCGGCGCGAATGCCTTCGCGCATGCGTCGGGTATCCACCAGGACGGCGTGCTGAAGGCGCGCGATACGTACGAAATCATGCGGGCCGAAGACGTGGGCTGGACCGCGAACAAGATCGTGCTCGGCAAGCTGTCGGGCCGTAATGCGTTCAAGCAGCGTCTGCAGGAACTGGGCATCACGCTCGACAGCGAAAGCGAGTTGAACGAGGCGTTCACGCGCTTCAAGGAACTCGCCGACCGCAAGGCCGAGATCTTCGACGAGGACATCATCGCGATCGTCACCGAAGAGTCGGCCGAGGCGCAGCAGAAGGAGCACTACAAGTTCGTGTCGCTGTCGCAGCATTCGGAAACCGGCGAGCAGCCGCATGCGCGCATTGTGTTCTCGGTCGAAGGCAAGGAAATCACCGCGGAAGCGCGCGGCAACGGTCCGGTCGATGCGACGATGAATGCGATCGAAAGCGAAGTGGGCAGCGGCGCCGAATTCCTGCTGTATTCGGTGAACGCGATTACGACCGGCACGCAGGCGCAGGGTGAAGTGACGGTGCGGCTGTCGAAGGCAGGGCGTGTCGTAAACGGCGTAGGCACGGACCCGGATATCGTCGCGGCCTCGGCGAAGGCGTATATCGCGGCGCTGAACCGCCTGGGTGTCGACAAGCTGAATCCGCAGCGGTCGTAACGCGGCTCGTAAGCTGCGGTGAAATGGCCGTGAAGGGGCCGCGTCGTGCAGGCGCGGCGCCGGAGCGGCAACGTGACGCGACATCGCGAGATCGCAAAAATAAACCCCGTGTGGCCAAGGTCACACGGGGTTTTGCTTTTGCTGTGCGGCGCTGTGCATTGCGCGAAGCCGCGTCGAACGGGTCTCGACGATCGCCCGCGGCGGTAACGTGCCGCGGCCGCCGCCACTACTTCAGAAGAAACTGCGCCGATCCGGATCGTGCAGCGGATCCGGTGTTTTCTGCGTGGTCCGCAGAATGCCCTGATCGTCGAAATAGAAGCTGTACAGCATGTACCACACGTTGTCTTCGTAGTACCGGTAGGTCCACACCTCACGCTTCATCAGCGGGAAGTACGAGGTTTCCTCCGGGCGTCCGAAGTTGATCAGCACGTCGTTGCGGGTCCACGTGCCGATTTGCGCCTTGTAGAACTCGCTGACCTGCAGCACCTGGCGCACGCTGACCACCTTGCCGGATGCATCGATGTCGGCGGCGGTCGTGTATTCGCCCATTGGCTGGGTCGGCCACATCAGCCGCTTGCCGCCGTTCGGCAGGTCGTAGACCTCGCGCGGCGGCCCGAGCCGCGCGATCACGGTGGATTGATCGGCGCCCGTCGTATAACCCTGCCACGGCTGCGCGCAGCCGGCCAGCATCAGCGCCCCGGCGCAGGCCACGAGCGTACGGCGCACGCGCGCCCGCGATACGGCCGCGGCGAGCGCCGAGGGAAGGCGATTGAACATGAATTCCTCCGGAAGCGTTTTCACGGTTATTTCTATCGTATAGATGCATCATTTTGACACGCGATGCGACGAAAGATTTTCAATCCGTGCAGTGATTCGGCGAATGCGGCGCTGAAGCGACGTGACGTGCGTGACGGATGCGTACGAAGGCTGTGCGCGCGCCCGAAACCCGCGCCGGGCCGTGCGCGGCGGGCGAACCGCGGGTCAACCGCAGACCGGAAGCACCCCGCTGAAGCGCGCCTGACCTGGCCGAACGGCCAGAGTTCTCCGGCTTTCCGAGCTGTGCTAGAATACGCGCTTCGCTGTAACCCACGGCACGGCCTTTCTTCCGTGACCGCCCGTAGACTTAAAGGAATTCACATGACTGTTGCTGAAATCAAGAAGTCCGACGTCGTCGCGCAATTCGCTCGCGGCGCTAACGACACCGGTTCTCCCGAAGTTCAGGTTGCGCTGCTCACGTCGCGCATCAACGAGCTGACCGCTCACTTCAAGGCCCATACGAAAGACCATCATAGCCGCCGCGGTCTGCTGCGCATGGTGAGCCGCCGTCGCAAGCTGCTCGACTACCTGAAGGGCAAGGACGCCGATCGTTATCGTTCGCTGATCGAGAAGCTGGGTCTGCGTAAGTAAGCGGGTCGTCTTTTCAGCAAAGTGCCTGTGTCAGTCCGCTGATGCAGGCATTTTGTTTTTGAACGGTACTGAATGTTGTGGTGGGTGGCGCGTGGGCCGTACCGGGGAATGCACGTACGGTTTCGCGAGTCAGGGTTCGGCGGGGTGTCCCGCAGTCGTTGTTTCAGAGTCGCTCGTTAAGCGCGCTTAAAACGTCGGGAAATAAAGTTGCGGTGCGGCCGGTTTGCAAGTGGCGGCGCACGCAAACAACGCTGTCGGAGAGGCTCCGGCAGCAGGCGTGCATAACAGGAGCAGTCGCTAACAGCCGGGGCTTCAGGGAAGGGCGCTGTGTCATTCCAGCGGTTCGCGCGCGAGCCTCGCTTCGAGGCCCGCGTAGGGCTCGAAAGAGCCGCGCGATTCGCTGGAATGGCATAACACTCCTCTTCCCATGCGGCTCCGGTTTGGGTGTGTCGCGCGAGCAGCAGGCCGCGCGGCATAACGAAAAGATCAATGGAGGACAAATGTCTATGTTTAACAAGATCGTCAAGGAATTCAAGTGGGGGCAGCACACGGTTCGCCTCGAAACGGGTGAGATCGCCCGTCAGGCAAGCGGCGCCGTGCTGGTCGACGTCGAAGACACCGTCGTCCTTGCCACTGTGGTTGGCGCAAAGACCGCCAAGCCGGGGCAGGATTTCTTCCCGCTGACCGTCGATTACATTGAGAAAACCTACTCTGCAGGCAAGATTCCGGGCGGTTTCTTCCGTCGCGAAGGCCGTCCGTCCGAAGGCGAAACGCTGATCTCGCGCCTGATCGACCGTCCGCTGCGTCCGCTGTTCCCGGAAGGCTTCTACAACGAAGTGCAGGTCGTGATTCACGTGATGTCGATCAACCCGGAAGTGCCGGCCGACATCCCCGCGCTGATCGGCGCATCGGCTGCGCTCGCCGTGTCGGGCCTGCCGTTCAACGGTCCGGTCGGTGCCGCGCGCGTCGCGTACATCAACAACGAATACGTGCTGAACCCGACGCG
>DATLOW010000296.1:0-5883 GCA_035536055.1 Paraburkholderia sp.
GCTGACGTTCAGGATATGGACCTGCTCCGGCAGGATGTGCTCCCGGAACCGGCCTTCGAAGGTCATGATGTTGTCGTAGGCGAGCGAACCGCAAATCAGCGTGGCCAAAGCGAGCGTCCTAAAGAGAGTCGAAGAAAATAACAAAAAGCGAAGTGCCGACGCGACAACGCCGCGCTTGCAGCCGTATCACAGACAGCTTGCGCGGCGCTGCGGCGCTGCAAAAATGCAGAGCTTACTTCAACGCGGCCAGCGCTGCGTCGTAATCGGGTTCGTTCTTGATCTCGCCCACCAGCTGCGCGTGCACGACCTTGTCGTGTTCGTCGATCACGACCACGGCGCGCGCGGTCAGGCCGGTCAGCGGGCCGCTCGTCACGTCCACGCCGTACGCCTGCGCGAACTCATGACCGCGGAACGTCGACGCGGTGACCACGTTGGCGAGGCCTTCGGTCGTGCAGAAACGCGACGCGGCAAACGGCAGGTCGCCCGACACGACGATCACCGCGGTGTTCGCGAGCTTGCCGGCGGCTTCGTTGAATTTGCGCGTCGACGTCGCGCAGGTCGGCGTGTCGAGGCTCGGCACGATGTTCAGCACCTTGCGCTTGCCGGCGAAGTCGGCAAGCGTGACCGGCTTCAGATCCTTGCCGACCAGCGAGAACGCGGGTGCGCCCTGACCCACCGCCGGGAACGTGCCGCCTACGTCGATCGGGTTACCGCCTAGCGTGACTTGACTCATGTTGTGCTCCGAAGATTCGTGATGGATCGAGGGGGAAAAGCATTAAGCGCCGTGCGAGCCAGGCGTTGCGCGCCGGCTTGTCGCCGGCCGCGCCGCGCCAGACTCGTTACGGATAGAAAATCTGCACGCGGAAATTGGTCGCCGTCGCCGGACCGGTGTCGAGCCGCACGTACATGGTCTCGGTCGAGCGCGGCGCGAGGCCCGCGGCGATGACCGTGCCGGGCCGCACATAGTCTTGCGGCCACAGCACGCGGCGAATCGCGATGTTGTTGTGTTCGTCGAGCAGCGTCAGCTCGACGGCCGGATACGCGAGCGCGACATTGTAACGATTGTGCAGCGGCATTTTCAGCTCGAGCTTGTGCGGGCCGTCGACCTGCCGCAAGTCCGACGGCTCGACCTGCAGCCCGTCGATATCGCGCGGCGGCGAGAACGTGCAGCCGAGCTGCGCGCATGCCTGCGCGAACACCATGCGCGTGGCCGGTGCATAGACCATCACCAGTTCGCGCTGCCACCACGCGAGCTGCGCAATCAGCAGCAGCACCAGCAAAAACGCGATCACACCGCCGAACACGCGCAAACCGAGGCGGCGCGGTTCAGGCGCGCGCTTCTCGCGGATTACGGCGAATGGATCGTCGTCGTCGCGGGTGGGCGTGGCAGCGAAGGGTTCGGTGGTGAATGGCGCGGCCGCGAACGGCGCGGCAGCAGCGGCGGCGGCAGTCTGGCCCGGCGCGGGGCCGAAATGCGGTTCGTTGTCGGGCACCGCGGGCGGCACCATCGTGCGGTCGTCGGCTTCGAGCGACGGCTCAGGCCGCGCTTGCGCGCGACGCCAGACAGGCGCGGGGGGCGGTACGGGAACCTCTGGTGCTGCGGCCGACTCGGGCGGCGTCCTGAACGACGGCTCAACCGGGCGGGCAGTCGCATTCTCGAGATGCAGGTCCGAGCCTTCGGTGAACTCGAGCTTCAGCTTCGGCTGTGCATCGGGAGGAATCGTGACGGGCTTGTACGGAATCGTTGCGGCGTTCTGGCGAATGCGCCGGTCGACCGACGCGTCCGGCGCGGGCGCCCACGGGTTCCACGATTCGGCGCGGAAATCCGGTTTGCCGCCATGCGGCGCCGCGGGCGCGCCGTCGTCAGCGGATGCCGCGGACGACGCTGGCGGCATTGGCGTTCCGCCAGCCGGGGAGTGCGGCTCGGGTGACTGCGCGACGGATGGCGCGGAGGGTGCCGGTGCTGTTGGCGCCGCTGCAGGTGCTGCCGATTCTCGCGTCGAGGTTTCGTCGTGACCCGCGGCAGCCGCCGGGTGGCTCGCCGCCGCCGCTGCTGCGATACCGCCCGCGAGCGCGGCGCCGCCAGCCGTTTCTGCGCCACCCGCTGCACCACGCGCCTCCAGCTCTGCCTGCGCGATCAGATTGGCAACCGAGTCCGGGGTGATCGGCCTCGCCGAATTGAAATCGCCGTCGTCGCCGAGCTCATACAGACTGCTCGACGCATCGAATACTTCGCGGCAATGACCGCAGCGCACCAGCCCGCGGCGCAGCGCAAGCTGCGCCGACTGCAGGCGGAAGACGGTTTCGCAAAAGGGACAGCGCGTCGCAAGAACCATATCGAGCAGGGAGCCGCGCAGGGCTGTAGGTGGAAAATATGCCCTATTCTAATGGCTTTCTCGGCGCGTCCCGGCGAGGCAGACCCAGCCGTCGTATTCGCGCCAGACGCCGATGTCGATCCAGGGCGCGTAAGCGCGCGCCACTTCGTCCGCCTGCCGCGCCAGCACGCCCGATAGCGCGATGCGTCCGCCGGGCTTCACCTTCGACGCGAGCATCGAAGCCATCAGCTTCAGCGGGTTCGACAGGATGTTCGCCACCACGATGTCGAATTCGCCGGCCGGACAATCGGCGGGCAAGCCATACGTGACGTCCGCGTGGTTGCGCGCGCTGTTGTGCTTCGCGGATTCGACCGCTTGCGGATCGATGTCGATGCCGGTCACCGGATTCGCGCCGCACTTCTTCGCAAGAATCGCGAGGATGCCGGAGCCGCAGCCGTAGTCGAGCACCGACTGGTTCGCCGCGACCGATTGTTCGAGCCACTCCATGCACAGGCGCGTCGTCGGATGGCTGCCGGTGCCGAACGCGAGGCCCGGATCGAGCTCGAGCACGAGCGCGTCGGGATCGGGCGCCGCGTGCCACGACGGCACGACCCAGATGCGCTTGCCGATCTGGATCGGATCGAATTGCGATTGCGTGAGCCGCACCCAGTCCTGCTCTTCGACTTCACGCACGCTGAACGACGGCGTGGCTGCAAGACCGAGTTCGTTCGCCGCGGCCGTCAGCAGCAGCGCCGGATCGTGTTCCGCCGCGAGCAGCGCGATCACCCGCGAGTGCTGCCACGCGGTGCGCTCGGGCGTGAGCCCGGGCTCGCCGAACAGCGGCTGCTCGTCGGCCGTATCGGCGTCCGCATCTTCGACGGACACCGACAGCGCGCCCAATTCCAACAGCGCGTCGGACAACTCCTCCGCGTGCTCGCGCGCCAGCTCGACGACCAGTTCCCGGTAGCTCATTGCTTACGCTTCTTCCGGCGCGACCTGCTGCTTCGCGGCGAGCCGGTTTTCGAGGTAGTGAATGCTGGTGCCGCCTTCGACGAACTTCGCATCGAGCATCAGTTCGCGATGCAGCGGGATGTTGGTCTGAATCCCTTCGACCACCATCTCGGACAGCGCAATGCGCATCCGCTTGATCGCCTGCTCGCGCGTCGCGCCGTAGGCGATCAGCTTGCCGATCATCGAGTCGTAGTTCGGCGGCACGAAGTAGCCGTTGTACGCATGCGAGTCGACGCGGATGCCCGGGCCGCCCGGCATATGCCACGACGTCAGCCGGCCCGGCGACGGCGTGAACTTGAACGGGTCTTCCGCATTGATCCGGCATTCGATCGCATGGCCGCGGAACTGGATGTCGCGCTGGCGGAACGCAAGCTTCTCGCCGGCCGCGATGCGGATCTGCTCCTGCACGATATCGATGCCGGTAATCAGCTCGGTTACCGGATGCTCGACCTGCACGCGCGTGTTCATCTCGATGAAGTAAAACTCGCCGTTTTCATACAGGAACTCGAAGGTGCCGGCGCCGAGATAACCCATCTTCTTGCACGCGTCCGCGCAGCGATCGCCGATCCGGTCGATCAGACGGCGCGCGATGCCCGGCGCCGGCGCTTCCTCGATCACCTTCTGGTGACGGCGCTGCATCGAGCAGTCGCGCTCGCCGAGCCAGATCGCGTTCCTGAACGAATCCGCGAGCACCTGAATTTCGACGTGGCGCGGGTTCTCGAGGTACTTCTCCATATAGACCTGCGGGTTGCCGAACGCGCGGCCCGCTTCTTCACGCGTCATGTTGACCGCGTTGACCAGCGCCGCCTCGGTGTGCACGACGCGCATACCGCGCCCGCCGCCGCCGCCCGACGCCTTGATGATCACCGGATAGCCGACCGCGCGCGCAATCTTGACGATCTCTTTCGGATCGTCCGGCAGCGCGCCTTCCGAGCCCGGCACGCATGGCACGCCGGTCTTGATCATGGTCTGCTTGGCGGTCACCTTGTCGCCCATCATGCGGATCGTTTCCGGACGCGGGCCGATAAACACGAAGCCCGACTGCTCGACGCGCTCGGCGAAGTCCGCGTTCTCGGACAGGAAGCCGTAGCCGGGGTGAATCGCTTCGGCGTCGGTGACTTCGGCCGCGCTGATCAGCGCAGGCATGTTCAGATAGCTAAGCGGCGACGGAGCCGGGCCGATGCAGACCGCCTCGTCGGCGAGCTTCACGTACTTGGCTTCCTTGTCGGCTTCCGAATAGACGACGACCGTCTTGACGCCCAGCTCGCGGCACGCGCGCTGGATTCGTAGCGCGATTTCGCCGCGATTGGCAATGAGGATTTTTTCAAACATGGCGGATATTCGACTCATCTATGGGTGCCGCGGCAAGGCTGTTGGCCGGCGGCAGCCTCTGAGGACCGGTGGCGCGCAGCGCAAACAAGAAAGCGTGCGCGCGGACTTTGCGGTGTCGCGCCGCGTCAGCCGATCACGAAGAGCGGCTGGCCGTATTCGACGGCCTGTCCGTTCTCGACGAGGATTTCCTTGACCACGCCGGACGCATCCGACTCGATCTCGTTCAACAGCTTCATCGCTTCGATGATGCAGATAGTCTGGCCTTCCTTGACCGTATCGCCGACCTGCACGAACGGATCGGCGCCCGGCGACGGTGCGCGATAGAACGTGCCGACCATCGGCGACGTCACCACATGCCCTTGCGGCGCGACCGCGGCCGGCGTCGCCGGGGCGCCCGCCGCCGGCGCTTCGGCGGCGGCGCCAGGTGCGTAGGCCGGCGCGCCGGCCGTCACTTGCGGCGCATATTGGGCAGGCTGCTGCACGTAAACCGGCGGCGCGTTCTTGACGATGCGCACCTTGCCTTCGCCTTCGGTCACTTCGAGTTCCGAAATGCCGGACTCGGAGACGAGGTCGATCAGAGTCTTCAGTTTACGTAGATCCATGGGCATACCCCTTTCAATGCGTGGTGCGCCACCGCCCTCGCGGCAGGCGCTCGATTCGTGTTCTGGAGTCAGCCGCGCGGCGAACCGGCGGCCGCAGCGGCGAGCCGGTCGAGCGCGAATTCGAGTGCGTACAGATATCCCTTCCAGCCGAGGCCGCAAATCACGCCCTCAGCCAGGTCGGACAGATACGAGTGATGCCGGAACGCTTCGCGCCGATGCACGTTCGACAGGTGAATCTCGACGAACGGAATCGCGACGCCCGCCAATGCATCCCGGATCGCGACGCTGGTATGTGTATACGCAGCCGGGTTGATCAGGATGAAATCGGTTTGCTCGTTCCGCGCGGATTGAATGCGATCGACGAGCGCGCCTTCGTGATTGCTCTGAAACGTGACGAGATCGGCCCCGGCATCCGCCGCGCGGTCGACCAGCGCCTGATCGATCTGCGGCAGCGTCACGCGGCCATAAACCTCCGGTTCCCGGGTGCCGAGAAGGTTGAGGTTGGGGCCGTGCAGAACCAGCAGTCGCGTCATGGTCGCTTCATTTCCGTGGAATTCGGCGCACTTTAGCGCTGATTAGAGAAATTTGTCTAGTTTCTCGAACGCACGGACTGATCCGGCGCG
>DATLOW010000297.1:0-4895 GCA_035536055.1 Paraburkholderia sp.
TGGGGCGGGCTGTCGCGTTGTTTCTTGGCTTCTTATTCAGCTGACCCGGTTCACCACCAGGTCCGCAAGTTCGGCAAGCCGCTGCGCGCGCGCGCCAAACGGCGCGAGCGCGGCATGCGCGTCGCTGCGCAATTGCGCAGCGAGTTCACGCGATGCGTCGAGCCCGATGATCGAAACATAGGTCGGTTTGCCGTCCTTTGCATCCTTGCCGGCGGTCTTGCCGAGCGTCGCCGAATCGGTGGTGACGTCGAGGATGTCGTCGACCACCTGGAACGCGAGGCCGACGGCCGCCGCATACGCATCGAGCGCCTGCAGCGCGGCCGCATCGGGCGTCTCGCCGGCGAGCGCGCCCATCCGGACCGAGGCGCGCAGCAGCGCGCCCGTCTTCATGCGGTGCATCGTTTCGAGCTGCGGCCGCGTGAGCTTCTGGCCGACGCTGGCGAGGTCGATCGCCTGACCGCCGGCCATGCCGAGCGAGCCGGTCGCGAACGCCAGCTCGCGCGTCAATGCAGCCTGCTGGGCCGGCGCGAGCGCGCCTGCTCCAGTCAGCGCGACGAACGCCTGCGACTGCAGCGCGTCGCCGACCAGCAGCGCCATCGCTTCGTCGTATTGAACATGCACAGTGGGCTTGCCGCGGCGCAGTGCATCGTCGTCCATGCACGGCATGTCGTCATGCACCAGCGAGTACACATGAATCATCTCGAGGGCCGCCGACGCCGCTTCGACCGCTTCGGCCCGCGCGCCGGTCAGTTCGCCTGCAGCATGGCACAGCAATGGACGGACCCGCTTGCCGCCGCCCAGCACCGCGTAGCGCATCGCCTCATGCAGACGCGCCGGCGCGGTCGATACGGGCGGCAAATAATGCTCGAGGGCCTGTTCGACGCGCTCGAGCACCGCGCGCATCCATTGTTCGAAAGTCATAGATCGTCGTCTCCGCTATCAGCGGCTGTTGTGGGGAGCGGCTTCAACGTCTCGCCATCGAGAACGCGCACCTGCTGTTCAACTTTTTCTAACTGCTGCTGGCAAAATGCCACAAGGGCCGCGCCGCGCCGGTACGCGGTGAGCGACTCTTCGAGGCTCAGGCTGCCGCCTTCCATCCGTCCGACCAGCCCTTCCAGCTCCGCGAGCGCTGCCTCATAAGTGTCGGGCAGCGCTGCGCCGCCGGCCCCCTCGGCCGACGTATCCGGGTTCTCGTTCGGTGCGGTCTTCGCCATGAATCCGTCGCAAAATTAAAACAAGTCGGACATTCTACGGCAAAAGCGACATTTCCGATCCGCTTACGCCCTCCAGGTCCGTTGCGCAATGGGCACACTGCAAGGCGCAGCGCTGTCCCGCAAGCATTGCAGGGCGGGCGTAATGCGGCACGTCAGCGCAATCGCGGCAGCGCAAAAATGCGCACGGCACGCGAACTTCCGGGACAATTTTGACCCAAATCAGTCACTTACTGTCCCCAAGGAGGGGGAAACGGGTATAATCGCGGGCTCCCTAAATCGAATCTATCGATGGTTGGGTTGTTCACTGCTTTCACGTCTTCATCGGGAGTGGGAATGTCCAATCTGAGCAATGCATTGCAGCTGCGAGCTATTCACAGCCAGCTGCCAGTCACGGCTTACTTTGACGAAGCGCTTCTTACGCGCGAAATCGACACCCTTTTCAATAAAGGTCCTCGCTACGTCGGGCACGAACTTATGGTGCCCGAAGCAGGGAGTTATTTTGCTTTGCCGAGCGAAAGCGAAGGGCGTGTGCTCGTACGCAACCAGCAGTCGCAGATCGAACTGCTGTCCAACGTGTGCCGCCATCGCCAGGCGATCATGCTCAACGGCCGCGGCCAGACCGAGAACATCGTCTGCCCGCTGCATCGCTGGACCTACGACCTGAACGGCCAGTTGCTCGGCGCGCCGCACTTTGCGGACAACCCGTGTCTGAACCTCGGCAACTCGCCGCTGCAGAACTGGAACGGGCTGCTGTTCGAAGCGCAAGGGCGCAACGTCGCCCAGGACCTCGCACGGCTCGGGCCGAGGCAGCACTTCGACTTCTCCGACTACATGTTCGATCACGTCGAAGTGCACGAGTGCAACTACAACTGGAAGACCTTTATCGAGGTCTATCTGGAGGACTATCACGTCGTGCCGTTCCATCCGGGCCTCGGCAGCTTCGTGAATTGCGACGACCTGAAGTGGGAGTTCGGCGACTGGTACAGCGTGCAAACCGTGGGCGTGCACAACGGTCTCGCGCGTGCGGGCAGCCCGACGTATCGCAAGTGGCACGACGAAGTGCTGCGCTTTCGCGACGGCAAGCCGCCCGAGTTCGGTGCGATCTGGATGGTCTACTACCCGGGCATCATGATCGAGTGGTATCCGCACGTGCTGGTGGTGTCGTGGCTGATTCCGCGTGGCCCGCAACAGACCACCAACGTCGTCGAGTTCTATTACCCTGAGGAAATCGCCCTCTTCGAGCGCGAGTTCATCGAAGCCGAGCGCGCCGCCTATATGGAAACGGCCCGCGAGGACGACGAGATCGCCGAGCGCATGGACGCCGGCCGCCGCGCGCTGATGCGGCGCGGCGAATCGCAGGTCGGTCCGTACCAGAGCCCGATGGAAGACGGCATGCAGCATTTCCACGAGTTCCTGCGCCGCGAGCTCGGCAAGATCTGACGAGGCTGCAATGCCGAACAACGATGCAAAGACGGGCTTAAGCCCGTCTTTTTTTGTTTAGACTGTTTAGACTCACCGCATCGTTCGGCGCAGCCGACACCGCCTGCCTCAGGAGCCGCCATGCCTCACACTCACTACACCACGCTGATCTCCGCCGCCAATCTCGCCGAGCGGCTGGGCGCGGCGCCCGACAGCGTGTTCATCGCCGATTGCCGCTTCGACCTGATCGATACCGAAGCGGGCGAAAAGGCGTATGCGGCGGGCCACCTGCCGCACGCGCATTACTTTCATCTGGACCGCGACCTGTCGGGCGCGAAGACCGGCAGCAACGGGCGTCATCCGTTGCCGCAGCGCCAGCAGCTGACCGACCGGCTCGCAGCGCTGGGGCTGAAGCAGGGTCAGCAGGTAGTGGCCTACGATGCGCACGGGGGCATGTACGCGGCGCGTCTATGGTGGTTGCTGCGCTGGCTCGGGCACGACTCGGTCGCGCTGCTCGACGGCGGCCTCGCGGCCTGGGAAGCGGCCGGCCAGCCGCTCACTCAGGACGTGCCGTCAACCACGCAAGGCAACTTCAAGGCAGGCGCACCGCTTGCGGTGACGATGGACGCGCAGGCGGTCGAACGCAATCTGAACACGCATGACCACGTGCTGCTCGACGCGCGCGCCGCAGACCGCTATCGCGGCGAGAACGAAACGCTGGACCGGGTCGGCGGACACATCCCGGGCGCACTGAATCGTTTCTTCAAAGACAATCTTGCGCCGGACGGCCGCTTCAAGTCGGCGCATACGCTGCGCGACGAGTTCAGCGCGGTGATGCCCGGCGTCGCGCCCGAGCAGGTGGTGCTGCAATGCGGCTCGGGCGTAACCGCCTGCCACAACGCACTGGCGATGGAGATTGCCGGCCTGCACGGCGCGGCGCTTTATCCGGGATCGTGGAGCGAATGGAGCGCCGACCCGAAGCGGCCGGTCGCAACCGGCGCGAAGCCCTAAGCGCTATACGCAGCGCCGGCGCCTCATCGCGGTCACCGGCGTGGTCGCCACGCGATCACGCGACGCCGTGCTGCTTGAACCACGCAAGCGTGCGGCGCCAGCCGTCTTCCGCATCGGCCTTGCGATAGCTCGGCCGATAGTCCGCGAAGAACGCATGGCCCGCATCGTCGTAGACGACGAACTGCGACCCGCGCGCCTGCTGCGGACCTTGCGCGATCAGCGCCTTCATCTTTTCCAGTGTGTCCTGCGGGATGCTCTGGTCCTGCCGGCCGTATAGCCCGAGCATCGGCACCTTCAGTTCGGCGACGTGATCGACCGGGTTCGACGGCTGCAGCGGCGTCGGATTGCCAATCACGCGCCCGTAGAACGCCACGCCCGCCTTCAGCCGCGGATTGTGCTCCGCGTACAGCCATGCAATCCGCCCGCCCCAGCAGAAGCCGACCACACCGACGCGCTTCGGATCGCCGCCATGCTCGTCGGCCCACGCGTAAGTCGCATCGAGATCGAGCAGCACCTGTTCGTCGGGCACCTTGCTGACCAGTTGCTCGTTCAACTGCTGCATGCTGGTGTACGCGGCCGCATCGCCCTGGCGCGTATAGAGGTCCGGCGCGATCGCCAGATAACCGGCCTTCGCAAAGCGCCGGCACACGTCGGCGATATGCTCGTGCACGCCGAAGATCTCATGCACGACGATGACCACCGGCAGATGCGTCTTGCCCTTTGGCTGCGCGCGATAGGCCGGCACCAGCGTATCGCCCGAATGAATGCCGACTTCGCCGGCCTCGAGCCCGTCGCTGTCGGTATGGATGGTTTGCGCGGAAACCGGCAGCACCGATGCGGCGAAACCGGTGCCGAGGGCGGCCTTGATAAACGTGCGGCGGTCGAACGGGACGTGCGGGATCAGACTGTCGACGTCAGGATTCAGCATGCTGCGCTCCTTGGATGGACGGCAAGATTGAACAGCCACAGAGTAACCGGCGATGACCAGCAGACGGCAAAAGGCAACAGCATACGCCTGTCGCGTATACCGTTGCAGCGGCGCCGGCAAGGCGGCGCGCAGGTCGGTGGACGAGCGTCAGTGCAGCTTCACGCGCGGCATCGTGGTGCGATGCAGCCAGTGCGCGAAGGTATCGAGCACCATGCGCGGATAGCCGTGCAGCGCGGCGATATGCAAACGGTATAGCGACATGTACATGAAGCGCGCGAACAGTCCTTCGATCAGCATGTTGCCGCCGATCACGCCGCCCATCA
>DATLOW010000298.1:0-6089 GCA_035536055.1 Paraburkholderia sp.
CAGCGCGACCACCACCACCGAAAGCGTCGACATTGCCAGCTTCGAGGCCATGCCGGTGCCGAACCAGATGATCACGATCGGTGCGAGCGCAACGATCGGAATCGAGCCGAGCGCGACGATAAACGGCTGCACGACCTTCGACACGAAGCGCGAGTACCACAGCGAAAGACCGAGCAGCGTGCCGATCACATTGCCGAGCAAGAAGCCGAGCAGCGTTTCGAGGCCGGTCACCCCGGTGTCGTGCACGAGGCTGCCGTCCTGCTGCATCTGCACCAGAAAGCCCCAGATCTGCGACGGCGAGCCGAACAGAAACGCGTTCAATGCCTGCTTCGAGGTTGCGTATTGCCAGATGCCGAGCAAGACGGCGAGCAGCAGCAATTGACAGGCGGCGATGCCGAGCCTGCCGCGCAGCTGGCGCAGCAGGCGGCGGCGCCGCTGCACATGCGCGGGCGTGGCGGTGCCGCTGTCGGTGGGCGTTGCGTAGGCGGCTTGGCGGTTGGGTTTCAGCACGCGCGGCTCCTTATTGACGCTCGCCCATGCGCACGTCGAGCTGCGACCAGATCTCGCGCACCAGTGCCGTAAAGCCGGGCGCATCGCGCATCGCCATCATGTCGCCGCGCTCGCCGGCGAGGCGGATTTCGTGAATCGCACGAATCCGCGAAGGGCGGTGCGTCAGCACGATTACGCGGTCGGACAGCGAGACCGCCTCTTCGACGTCGTGCGTGATCAGCAGCACCGAGCGGCCTTCGCTGCGCACGAGGCGCGCCATATCGCTTTCAAGCACGACCTTGGTCTGGAAATCGAGCGCGGCGAACGGCTCGTCGAGCAGCAGCACTTCGGGATCGGTGACCAGCGTGCGGGCTAGCGCGACGCGCTGGCGCATACCGCCGGACAACGCCGACGGGTAGTAGTCGTAGTAAGGCGCGAGGCCGACCTTGCCAAGCATTGCCAGCGCTTTTTTGTCGCGATGCGCGCGTGGCATGCCGGCCATCTCGAGGCCGAGCGTCACGTTGGCGAGCGCCGTGCGCCACGACATCAGCATGTCTTTCTGCAGCATGTAGCCGATGCCGCGCGGCACGTCGGCAAGCGGTTCGCCATGCCACAGCACTTCGCCGCGGGTCGGGCGCGTCAGGCCGCTCAGCAGGTTCAGCAGCGTGGTCTTGCCGCAGCCCGACGGACCGACGAGGCTGACGATTTCGCCGGGGCGCAGATCGAACGAAATTTCGCCGATCACCGGGTTGGCGGCTTCGTCGTCGCCATACGTTTTGCCTACTGCGCGCGCGGCGAGCGGCACGGCCGCGGCGTGGCGCGTCGCGGATGCCGCAGCGGGCAGGCTCGTGGCGCGCGCAGCCGGATAGGCGCGTGTCTGTGCGGCGCCGGCTGCGCTGTGTGTGCCGTTACCCGTCACTGCGCTGCGACCGTTGCGCCCGCACCCGTCGCGGCGGTTTTGGCCGCCTTGTCGGCGAAGCTGTTGTCGATCACCGCGCCGAACTTCAGCGAGGCCTGCACGTTGCCCAGATACTTCTGCATCGTCATCAGGTTCTGCCACTGCTTCGGATCGACGGGAATCGTCTGTGCGGGGATCTTGTATTGCAGTTCCATGTCGATCGCGCGGTTCACGACATCCGCGGGCACGTCGGGGAACTCGGCGCGCGCCACTTCCTTCGCGTAGTCGGGCTTTGCGTAAGTCAGGCGCGCGGATTCCTCGAGCGCATCGATCAGCGCCTGCACGACTTGCGGATGCGCTTTCACGTAATCGGGCAGCACCATCACGCCGGTGTTGCAAAACGGTCCCATGTAGCTCGAAAAGTCGAACACGACTTTCGCGCCTTGCGAAACCGCCGCTGCAACGTTCGGCTGATAGGCGACCGCGACGTCCGCGCGGCCCGCGAGCATCGCGCCGATTTCGGTGCCGGGATTCACTTCGACGATCTTCGCGTCGCTGCCGAGCTTCAGGCCCGCGTCCTGCATCAGCTTCTTGGTGACGCTGTAGTTGGTGTTCGGGTCCGGCGACGTGACGAACGTCAGCCCCTTGAAACCTTGCGGATTCTTGATTGGTGCGGCCACCGTCTTCGATACGCCGAAGTAGTGCGCACGCTGCACCAGCGTGCCGATCACCATGCCGGGTCCGCCGCGCTCGCGCGACATCTCGACCATGGTCGGATCGCCGACCGCGAATTGCGCGGTCTTGCCGAGCACAGCGGCAAACGCCTGCGTGTCGCCGCCTGCCGCGGTGACGTGCAGCGCGAGGCCGTGCTTCTCGAAGATGCCGGCGTGCTGTCCAACGTACAGGTCGATGTAGCCGAGATTGTGGACCGCTTCGACGAATTCGATCGGCTGCGGCGCGGCGGCGTCGGCGGCCGCGGTGGCGCACAGCGCCGCGATGGCCGCTGCGGTGCGGACGATGCGGCGGGTAGGTGCGCGTGCGGTGCGTTGGGCAAGCGGCGCGAAGCGGGAGCGTGGACGGCGAGCGGAGGATGCGGCAGAAAGCGGGGATTTCATCTTTCGTAAAACTCCATTCAACGTGGAAAAGAGCAGCGAGAGATCGATGCGCCGTGCGTGCACGTGCTTCAGCGATGACGATTCATGATAGGAATGTCAAAAATGGCATGAGTTGTGTGAAGGCGAACTACTTCTTGTGCTGGGGCGAACGGCATGGGAGCACGCAGATGCACGCTGAACAGTTCACGAAACGAAACAGGCGCGCGTTGCGGGCGCCTGTTTCTGTGCAGCGCGTGGCGCGCGCTGCGGATCCGGCATCGCGCGTTCGACGCGCGGTTCGCTCAATCGGCCGCGGGCATGTCGAGCACGGTGTCGTTGATGCGGTTGAACGTGTTGGTGAAGATCGTCAGCGAAAGCGCCAGCGTGATGTCCACCAGTTGCGCGTCGGTGTAGCCCGCGGCCTTGATCGCCGCGAACTCGGCGTCGCCGATCGTGCCGCTGGTTTGCTGCAGGTTCTTGACGAAGTGCACCAGTGCATCGCGTTTCGCATCGCCGGTCGGCTGGCCTGCGCGGATCTGCTTCAGCGTCGCCGGTGCGAGGCCCGTCATCTTGCCGATCATCACGTGTGCGGCCACACAGTAGTCGCAGCCCGTCAGTTCGCTGACCAGCAGCTTGACCGTCTCGATGTCCTGCTTCGACAGCGTGCTCGCTGCCAGCACGGCTTCGGCGTTCAGCACGGCCTTCAGCGCTTCGGGCGACAGCGCGCCGACCGCGGCGAACAGGTTCGGCAGGGCGCCGATAGCCTTCTTGACCTGGGCATAGACGTCGGCGGTAGCGCCCGTTGCGCTGGCGATGTCGGGAATGGCGATACGGCTCATTGTGTGGCTCCTTGATTCGTGTTTAGAGGAGCCGCCACTGTAAAACTCGGAATCCGAAGCTTTAAGGCTCGAAAAGCTCGCGGATTTGCTCATTCGGCTCACGCGCGGCGGGCTTGACGGACAGTCTTCGCAGTCTGGACTGAGCGGGCGGGAATGGGGGGCGCTGAAAGGAAAACGAAAAGGACCGGCAGCCATGCTGCCGGTCCTTCGTTGCAACGTGCGCACGTACGTACGTGCGATGGGATGGGCTGCGCGTTACAGCCGCGTGCAAACTGCGCGAGTCGCGCGATGCGGGTTGCCGGCTTGCTGTGCAAACGGTGCGCAATGGCGCGAATGCCGTACGATCCGCTCGACCGTTGCGTGCGCAACCGCCAGCTGCGCCCGGCGCGCCACATGCGACAGCCGCGCGGCGCTGGCCGGCGAGCGCGCCGCGCGCCACGCGGCGATCCAGCCGATCACGGTCCAGCCGAGCAGCACGTTCAGCAGCGTGATTGCAAGCGCATCGTCATGTTCGCGCGCATCCGCTTCGAGCGAAGGCACCAGGTACACAATTAACGCGGCTACCACCACCAGCGCTTCGAAATATTGGGTCATCGCATTACCTCTTGGAACTATCGAAAAAATTGCCGATTGCGGTGCCGCAATGCTGCAATTACGTTAGGTGCCAATGTAGGCCAGTTCGCGTGACAAGCGTAAGCGCGCCGGCGCAAATCACTGTCACGGTTTTGCGAATAATCGTGTGGGCGGGCGTACTGGTGAGTGTCGGTGAGGCGCGGGCCGGCACGAAGCCGGTGTCGCCGACCCGGCTTGCGCACGCTTGCGCGGAGTTGCTCGCGGATAAAAGCGGGTGTTACGACGCGCCGTTGCCGCGCGTCAGATAGCCGATGCGCTCGCGTACCACGCCGATTGCCTGCTTTAACGCATACACGTCCTGGAAGTAGCGTTGCGGCATCGGGATCTGGTTCGCGTGCGCGTCGATGGTATCGATTTCTTCGCTCCATTGCGCAAGCTGCGCCGCGCTCGGCCGCGGGGTTTGCCAGATTTCGTCTTCGAGCGATTTCAGTTCGCGATACCAGACGATCAGCCGCTTCTTGATGCGCGCTTCCAGCATGCGCGGCAATGCCTGCAGCAGGGCGACCAGCAACGCGAGAAACGGCACGAGAATCAGCAGCCGCCGCTCGACGAAGCTCGCGAGCCAGAATGGCAGGTAGCGTTGCAGGAACGGCGGGCCGGATTTCAGGTAGCGTTCGCTTTCGTCCGACAGCGGGAATTCGGCGGTCTTCAGATTCGGGAATGCGCCAAGCGGCGTGAAGTAGTCTTCGCCGCCATGCACCGCTTTGGCCGCGGCGAGCAGCACGTAGATCAGCGCAGGGTGCAGCGAATCTTTTGCAACCAGCAGCGCGGTGGCCGCGAGCAGCGTGACGTCGGTGTGCGGCAGGTCTTTGACGATGCTGGTCGAGCCGCGCGGATAGACGATCTTCGACAGCGACGGGAATTTCTGCACCAGCGCATCGGCCTGCGCGAAGCTCATCAGCTTCAGGTCGCTGTTCAGCAGCGTTTGCTGCATCGGCGCGTCGGGACGGCCGATGAAGAACGCGGCATCGATCTGCCGGTCTTCGAGTGCGTGGTACGCATCGTTCGCGTCCATTTCGACCAGCTGGGCGTTGTCGCGCGTGACGCCGCTATAGGCCAGCAGTACCCGCGACACGTGCAGCAGGCCGCTGCCCGGCACGCCGATCGCGATGCGCTTGCCGCGCAGTTGCGATAACTGGTCGATGGTGTGCTCGGCGCGGTAGAACACCCAGATCGGTTCGTACGAAACGGCAGCGATGGTTTGCAGGTTGTCGGTATCTTTCGGGCTGGTGGTGCCCGACTGGATAAAGCCCACTTCGTACGGGCTGTTCGGGTCCGTGAGCCGCCGATAATTTTCCACCGAGCCCGACGACGAGTGAATCTCGAGCGTGACGCCCTGACGCTTCAGCAACGGCGCGTAGTGGTCGGCGAAGCCGCGGTAAATGCCCTGGTCCGCACCGGTCGTGATCACGATACGGCTGTTGAGCGCCGGTTCAATGACAAGGAAGGTCACCCACGCGAGCGCGGCGAACACGAGCACGACGCCCGCGACGATCAGCCGGCGCCGCGCCGGGGACATCGTCACCGGCTGGATGCGGTGCAGGACCGGATCGCGTTTGGCCATCGTCAGGCCTCGGCGGAGCGGGCCGGCGACCCGCAGCACAATCGATATGCGGCGGCGTGACGCGCGCTGCGGCACCCCCGAAGCACGCGCAGCACGGACGGCGAGTGCGGCTGGTTCATGTCGTTATATGGCGGTTTCGGCGAAAGCGGTTTTAATGAAGTTTGAAAACCGGCGCGGTAGACTGGCTGCGCTTTTCCTCGCATGGTATCCGACATGTCCGATATTCGACCAGATCATTTGCTCGCGCAACGACATGCGCCCGGTGCGGCGCGGTCCGTTGCGCGCCATCGCGGCATACAGCGCATGCGTACGGCATTGGCGCTGGTCTGCTGGGTCAGCGCGGCGATCTTCGCTGTCTATATCGCGGTGTTCTATTGCGGTGCGCTGCTGGTCGATTCGATGAACGACTGGAACAGCGTGCTGCCGCGCCTGTACGGCCCGGGGATGGCGATGGCGACCGGCATGATGGGCCTGCATATGGCCGCCGGCGCGGCCTTGCTGCTGCTCGGGCCGATCCAGTTTTTCACGGCGCGCGAAGCGGGCGCGAGCGCGGCGCATCGCTGGGGCGGCCG